>JAKVAS010000111.1 GCA_022448165.1 Crocinitomicaceae bacterium
ACAAACGTTCTGTAGCATCATCTCTTCGATTCAACAAAACATCTTCTACATAAACCATCAACTTCTCATCTACATCATCGTAAATCTCCAACATTGAAGGATTCACGATTCCCATATCCATTCCATTCTTAATGGCGTGATACAAAAAAGCGGCATGCATGGCCTCCCTTACAACATTATTACCTCTGAATGAAAATGAAACATTGGAAACCCCTCCACTTACATGAGCTCCCGGAAGGTTCTCCCTAATCCACTTTGTTGCCCGAAAGAAATCGAGTGCATTATTATTATGCTCCTCCATCCCAGTAGCTACTGGAAAAATATTTGGATCGAAAATAATATCTTCTTTTGCAAATTGAACCTCATCAACCAAAATTCGATAAGATCGTTCACAAATTTCAACTCTACGGTCATAACTATCTGCTTGCCCATCTTCATCAAAAGCCATTACTATTACGGCAGCTCCATAACGTTTAATTTTCTTAGCCTGAGTTACAAAATTTTCTTTCCCCTCCTTCAACGATATCGAATTCACAACACCTTTACCTTGAACACATTGTAGTCCAGCTTCAATAATCTCCCATTTAGAACTATCAATCATAATTGGAACACGAGAAATATCAGGTTCTGCAGCAATTAAGTTTAAAAACTTTACCATTGCCTCTTTCCCATCGATCATTCCTTCATCCATATTGATGTCGATAATCTGAGCTCCTCCCTCCACTTGTTCTCGAGCCACACTTAATGCTTCGTCAAATAATTCTTCTTTGATTAAACGCAAAAATTTCCTAGACCCCGTAACATTGGTCCTCTCCCCAATATTTACAAAATTACTCTCTGGAGTAACAATTAAGGGCTCTAAACCTGACAACCTAAGTGTAACGTTTGATCTATCCGACATACTCTTGTACTTTTCGAGGTTCGTAATGTTTCACCATATCCGCAATTGCACGAATATGATCCGGAGTTGTACCGCAACAACCTCCAATTATATTTACCAGGCCTTCATCTAAGAATTCCTTGATTTGTTCTGCCATTAATTCAGGTGTCTCCTCATACTCACCAAACTCATTTGGTAACCCAGCATTTGGATGCGCACTCACACCAAAAGGTGATGTTTCATTTAAGATTTTCAGATATGGACGCATCATCGAAGCTCCAAGAGCACAATTCAAACCAACTGAAATCAAATCCATATGAGAAATCGAAACTAAAAATGCCTCCGTCGTTTGCCCTGTCAATGTTCTACCACTCTGATCGGTAATCGTTCCTGAAACCATAATAGGAATTTTCGTTCCACGATCTTCGAACACCTCATCAATTGCATACAATGCTGCTTTTGCGTTCAATGTGTCAAAGACAGTTTCAACCAACAAAATATCAACACCTCCATCCATCAACGCATTTGCCTGTTGTTTATATGCAACCACTAACTCGTTAAATGTAATCGCTCGATATCCAGGATCATTTACATCAGGAGAAATCGATGCTGTCCTATTCGTAGGCCCTATTGATCCTGCAACAAATCTCGGTTTATTTGGCTCACGTGCAGTAAAATCATCTGCAACTTCCTTTGCAATCTTTGCACTATGATAGTTAATATCATAAACTGCAGATTCCAATCCATAATCTGCCTGCGCAATTGTAGTTCCTGAAAACGTGTTTGTTTCTGCAATATCTGCTCCTGCTTGAAAATACAATGCATGTATTTCACTAATTATTTCAGGACGAGTTAATGAAAGTAAATCGTTATTACCTTTTAACGAATGATCATGCTCCTCAAACCATCCTTTACGAAAGTCTTCTTCCTCCAAAGTATGCCTTTGAATCATTGTTCCCATTGCTCCGTCGAGCACAAGAATTCGGTCTTTTATTATTGATTGAATGTCCTTCATATATCTATATATCATTATGAACTATGAAGAGAAGGAATACTCTAATTGAACTTATCTTTTCCTGAACAATGTCATGGATCGGATTTGGCACCTTTTTTTGTTGTTATTGACAAAATAGGTTGCCAAGGTTTCATTGGGCCTATCCCTCCACCTTTCTTCATAAGTTTATTTAAATGAACTATGACAAAGTTAGTACGAATATTTTATGGATCAAATAAATTTTACTCTTATGTAAAATTCCTCTCGAAAACTAAAGCTTCTCCTTTCCCAAAATCCCTTCAAATGTTGTATTTTGTGTCATTATGAAATACTTCTTCCTTCTATTAATGTTTGTTTCATGGATAGCAAGCTTTGGACAAACATTTACTGATTCAGATTTACCCATCATTGTAATTACAACCGAAAATGGAGTCCCCATCGAAGACGACCCTCGCGTAGTAGCTCACATGGGAATAATCGACAACGGTGCAGGAAACCGAAACTACCTCAGCGATCCCTACAACAACTATGATGGAAGAATCGAAATCGAAATCAGAGGATCTACGTCTCAGCAATACCCTAAAAAAGGCTATGGATTCGAAACCCAAGATGCAGCAGGGTTTAATGCACAAGTATCCTTACTTGGAATGCCTGTAGAAAATGACTGGATTCTATACGGTCCATACCCCGACAAAACCATGATTAGAAATACGCTCACATTTGATCTTGCAAAAAAAATGGGACATTATGCTTCTAATACTAGATATTGTGAACTGCTAATAAACGGCGATTATCGTGGACTTTATGTTGCAATGGAGCGCATTAAACGAGACAATGATCGGGTTGACATCGAAGACGTGCATGTTGCCAATCAATGGAATGATAGTTTAACAGGTGGATATGTGATCAAGGTTGACAAACTCACGGGAGAAGTTGGTTACACCTGGGAATCAAATTATGATAATGAAGTTTTATTTCAATTCCACGACCCTGAATATTCCGAATTAAGCTTAGCACAAAGCTCCTACATGGAAGATTTTATAGGAGAATTTGAAGATGTGATTTGGGGAAATTCATTTAATGATCCAATTAACGGATGGCCGAAATACATCAATGTTGAAAGCTTTTTTGACTTTTTCATTCTTCAAGAGCTGGGACGAACAGTAGATGGCTATAGATCCAGCTCATTTATGTATAAAGACAAAAATACATTGAGTTGGAATGCCCGTTTAAATGCTGGACCTATGTGGGATTTCAACCTCTCATTTGGAAATGCTGATTACTGTGATGCTGACTTAACAACTGGCTGGCAATATGAATTTGATGATGTTTGTAATTTCTCTACAGCAATTCCTTTTTGGTGGGAACGACTACTAGATGATCCCGGATATAGAAACGGGTTACGCTGTCGTTGGGACGAATTAAGACAAGGGCCTCTTCATACTGACAGTATTCTTAATTTTATTGACGCACAAGCAAATTATATTGAGGAAGCCAGACTTCGGAATTTCACAAGATGGCCAATCATTGGTACATATGTAAACTGGAATGGTTTCGTTGGGCAAACATATCAACAAGATTTAGATTATCTAAAAACATACATCACTGATCGTGCGGCTTGGATGGATAGCAACATTCCTGGAAACTGTAATTTAGCTACTTCCCTCCCTGAATTTGAAGCAGAATATCATCGCGCATGGCCCACTCCCTTTGAGAATGAATTACATTTAGGGTTTTCTATTTTCAAAGCTGGTGAAATAAGTATCGAATTAATTGACTTATCAGGAAGAGTCCTCATAAACAAATCTCTTGGAAAGCTGAACGAAGGTGCTCATATTAGCAATTTTTCTGGACTTGAGTTACAATCTGGACAATACATCTATCGGATTTTTCAAGATAATCACGTTCTTTATACTGGAAAAACAATCAAAAAATAAACATGAAATTTTTCAGAGGATTTAAATTTGCTTTCAAAGGCATCTATGAGGCTTTTCGTTCTGGATTGAATTTTAAAGTTCATGTCCTTGCATTGTTTACAGTTATTATATCTGGATACTATTTCAATATAACAACTACCGAATGGTCAATCATCTTATTAACCTCAGCCCTGGTCCTGAGCTTGGAGGCAATGAATTCTGCAATCGAACAAATATGCAATGAGATTACAGAAGAACGGAAAGAGTCAATCCGTATCATCAAAGACATGGCTGCCGGAGCAGTGCTAATCAGTTCAGCTATTGCAATTGTAATCGCTGGACTTATCTTCGGAAAATATCTTTTTATCACATGAAACGTATTAACTACCTTATTTTCTGCATCATACTACTTCTCTCCTGCAAAGAAGAACATAAAACTGAGAAACTTGAAGGGGGAAAATTCATCTTGCAATCTGAAGAAACCAACCCGCCTCCCATTAACGAAGATCAAATCATTGAATTAAAAGAGGAAGACAATAAATTATGGGTTTCTGATATAGAAGGTTTTAAAGAAATTACTAATTACCCCATTTGCTATTCACATGAATCAATCCCAAATCGTACTTCCTTAATTAAAAGAAAATTTCAAGAAATTCCGACAGAATATTACCCCTCCATACTTCCTTCATCGATCAAAGTGGATTCAAATGAAGCCGTTTTCCCAATGCATCGTTGTGCTCAAAAAATGTATACCATTGCCACATACTTAATTCGAAGTAAAGTTCCTTCACATGTTAATCAATCATATTCAGATCAAATTTACCTAATAGTATATGATCAAGGCGACAGTATAATTTCTTCAACAGGAGGACGTATGAAAGATGAATTTGACAGTTTCTATGAACTATCTATCACTTCAAGTACAACAATAACTACTAGAACATTTGATAAAAGCTACTCTTCAGATGAAGAGCAAACCAAAAATGAGTTGAAATTAGCAATAGACCGTGCACCTGAAGACCATAAAATGAATTACCTCATCAATCATGAAACATTAACTTTCGATCTAATTGACGAAAATCCATCTTTGAATCAAGAACAATAATAGCCACACCTCAATTAAACTATTAATCAAGTTTTCGATAAACATTAAAAGAAAAAAGCTATTTAATCGAACTATAAAATGAAATCATTTACTAAAATGATGGGATTAGTTTCTTTTTTGAAATCACAGATTCGACTGAAGGTGTAAAGGTTTAAAATCTATTATGGTAACTTTTCCAAAAGAAAGAAAACAGTTATCGGTAACCAATAAGCATTGGGCTTATTGTATATAGAAACCTACATTACAGTTCACCAATTACGAACGGCTAAACTTAATTTAACATCCTAAAAAATTACATTTAATTAACAATTAGCAGTTCAATAGTCAATTTATTTAACGAATAAAACCTATCGACTAAACCGTTTTTTTATTGAAATTAAAGGTATTCAAGAATTCTTGGATTAATGCTAACATTTAAGATGACTGGAAATGTATTAGAACATTTTCTATTCATTGAAGTCTAAAACTTTAAAACTAAATACTATGAAAATTCTGACTTTTCTGTCAGCACTTCTTGTAATAGGAATCGGTCCTGTTTTCTCGCAACAGGTCATCTCCTTTAATCAGGAAAAAACTGATATATCAATCTCTCAATCTACATTATCAGACTTGGTCATTACCAATACTATTGATGGTATTAAACTCCAAGAAGTCACAACCCCAATTGGAGACTTTGTATCCATTATTAGTAATCAAGGAATAAAAACTCGAAAAGTAGGATTACCCGACCTCCCTCAAATAAGGCATTTAATTGAAATTCCAGAGGGATGCATGCCTTCTGTCGAAATCATTAGTCTTGAAGAAGAAACAATCGACCTTGATAGCTATACTGCATTAAAGCTTATTCCTGCTCAGCTATCCATAAATAAACAAACGAATCCGGAAGATGTTCCTTTTGAATATAATCAAGCTGCATATGCTACTGATGAATTTATGTCTAGTGAACTTGCACGTGTTCAAATCAATGGAAGGATGAGAGAGCGAACGCTTGGAACACTCATTATCTCTCCGTATAAATACAATCCGGTTTCGAACGAATTAATTGTTACAACTAAAGTAAATGTACGCGTTCACTTCGATAATCCAAACATGGAACTAGAACAACGTAAAAAACTCTATGCGTCTCCAGTTTTCGGGCCTTCTTATTCGAGAGTAATCAACCCTTTAATGCCTACTAGCTCGCAAAAAGACGCTATTGTTACATACCCGACAAAATACGTGATTGTGGCCGACCCAATGTTTCAGAACATACTTCAGCCATTAGTTCAATGGAAAACCAAAAAAGGTTTTACTGTTATTGAGGCTTACACGAATGATCCTGCTGTAGGAACCACTACAACTAGTATCAAAAATTACTTAGAAGGGCTATACAATGCTGCAACCTCTAATGACCCAGCGCCTTCTTACGTGCTATTCGTTGGGGATGTTGATCAGATTCCATCATTTACAGGAACAACTGGACCACATGCATCTGATCTCTACTATTGCGAATATGATGGTGGAGGAGATTATTTCCCAGAAGTATATTACGGTAGGTTATCCGCTAATAACGTTAACGAACTGCAACCTCAAGTAGATAAAATTCTTGAATACGAGCAATATTTATTCCCTGACGATTCTTTCCTCGAAGATGTTGTTCTTGTTGCCGGAGTTGATGCTAATTTTGCACCTACACATGGAAATGGTCAGATTAACTATGGTACTGACAATTATTTCAATGCAACCAATGGTCTAGATCCCCATGTTTGGCTCTATCCACAATCTGGATCCAGTGCAAGCGCCATTATCAATCAAATAAGTGAAGGAGCAAGTTTTGCAAACTATACTGCACATTGCGGACCTTCAGGTTGGGCAGATCCATCTTTTGGAGTTTCTGATGTTAGCTCATTAACTAATGCACACAAATACCCAACAATGGTGGGAAACTGCTGTCAATCTAATGCTTTTGACTCTCAAACATGTTTCGGTGAAGCCTTACTAAGAGCTCCAGACAAAGGAGCAATTGGATACATCGGAGGCTCAAACAATACATTATGGGACGAGGATTACTACTGGGGTGTTGGTAATGGACCAGTAAGCGCAAACCCAACTTATGCTCAAACAGATTTAGGTATATATGATTGCCTTTTCCATTCGAATGGCGAAACTGTCAATGATTGGTATTATACTCAAGGACAAATAATTTTCTCTGGAAACATGGCCGTTACTCAAGCGGGAGGAGGCAATGTAAAGTATTATTGGGAAATTTATCATCTAATGGGCGACCCATCTTTGATGACATACATTGGCGTACCTTCAACAATGGTTGTTTCACACACACCTGTTGACGTTATTGGAATTACATCTTTGACTGTGACCGCAGAGCCACATGCATACATTGCCGTATCACAAAATGGTATTTTACTAGATGCTCAGTACACTGGATCTGGATCATCAGTGACATTAACTTTTCCATCGATAGCCACAATTGATGATCTTGATGTAGTGGTAACCAAACAAAACCGTAAACCGTATATTGGAATAGTGGACATAATCGCTCCCTCAAACACTCCATACGTTATCATGAACACAAACAATCACGATGACGCCGCTGGGAACTCAAATGGAGCAATTGATTATTCAGAAACAATTTCACTTGATGTTGAATTGAAGAATATTGGAGACTTAACTGCTAATAATGTTGTTGCTGTTCTATCAACCACTGATCCCTATGTTACAATTACTGACGACACAGAATCTTGGGGCTCAATGAATGCTGGTGCGCAACAAATGATTCTAGCCTCCTATGACTACCAAGTAGCAAACAACATCCCTGATCAACACCTAATTGAATTCACCCTTTCTATTTCCGACTCAGATGGAAATAATTGGTCAGGTACTATAAATGTCACGGCAAATGCCCCAATGATTGAGATTCTAGATTTAACTATTCTGGATTCTCAGATCGGAAATGGAAATGGCCGTTTGGACGCTGGAGAAACCGTAACATTAGAAATAACAACAGAGAATAACGGACACGCGGACCTAAATTCAGGGAATGGAACAGTTACCACAACTTCTCCCGAAATAACCATTGACAACGGAACAGATGCAATTGGTACAATGGAAGTAGGAATCCTTAAAACAGGTACTTACCAAATCACTGTTGATGCAAGCACACCTTATGGAACTGCAGTTTCTCTAAATAAGGTTTGTGGTGATCAAAACTATAGTAACACAAAGGATTTTGAACTCATCGTCGGGCTTCAGGACGAAGATTTTGAGTCCGGTGATTTCTCTCAATATACCTGGGCTCCAGGAACATCTCCGTGGACAGTAGTAACAGAAGCTCCATATGAAGGAACTCATTGCTCAAAATCTGGAACGATCACCGACAATCAATCAAGCGATCTTTCTATTACCCTAGATGTCTTAACTGCAGGAGAAGTAAGCTTTATGCGAAAAATATCTTCTGAATCTGGGTATGATTATTTGAAATTTTTCATCGACGGAGCCCTACAGGACGAATGGTCTGGAATTAGTGACTGGACACCTGAGACTTTCCCTGTTTCTTCAGGAACCCATACGTTTAAGTGGGAATACTATAAAGATGCAAGTGTGTCCGAAGGATCTGATGCAGCGTGGGTTGATTACATATTGTTTCCTCCAATTGCAGAAAACACAAGTGGAATTTCAGACTTAAACACAGATGAAATCAATTTCACAGTATATCCTAATCCAAGTAGTGAAGAAATTACAATTTTAATTCACAACCAAAATGAAAATATCGAACATGATATTTTCGTGAAAGATATGCGCGGTAGAATTGTAAAACAACTACAATCTAAATCACTATCCACAACACTTAATATTTCCGATTTATCAAGTGGTCCATATTTCGTGGAACTCCTCATGGGAAGTAGCGTGAAAAGATTAAGAATAGTGAAACAATAAAATAAATCTCAAAAATCAAACAATAAGAGTGCGGCCAAATGGTCGCACTTTTTCGTTTTGTCAGCTACAAAAGAGTTGAACAAATTGAATTCAACAGGAATATTTCACTTTTCTAATTATTCATAGAGATTCCTTGAAGTTGAAACAAGCAATCTTGACATTGAAAACACCTCGTTTTTTGAATCAGTTAAATCCCCCTCATTTAACAAACGAATCAGTAATGCCATTATTAATTCAGATCAGGAACATTAAATCAAAAAAAGCCTCATCTTTCGATGAAGCTTTTACTGTGGTGATACTCGGAATCGAACCAAGGACACATGGATTTTCAGTCCATTGCTCTACCAACTGAGCTATATCACCATCCTTTGGTGGGGACAAAGGTAGTAACTTCTTTTTATTATCCACGCACCCTTCATTATTTTTTTTCACTTATTATCTTTACGTCATGAAAAAAACGAAACCCGTTTATATAATCGACGCTGGCAATACCTCTATAAAGGTCGCTCGTTTTGAAGGAGATACATTGATTTATCAAGAAAATTTTGACCTAAAATCGTTCTATAATTGGGCGGAATTAATTGATAAAAAAAATATAAAATCTGCTATTTCTTCCGTTCTATCCGATAAAGAAACTGCCAGAATATTCGATTTTTTTCCTAAATCACTCCTGCTAACCCATAAATCTTCAGTTCCAATTCAAGTTAATTATGATACAACTCATACATTAGGAATGGATCGATTGTGTAATGCTGTATATCTAAAACAATTTTCTAAAACAAAACATGCCGTTTCCATAGATATTGGAACCTGTATAAAGTTTGATCTTATCTCTTTAGAAGAAGGATATCTTGGGGGATCTATCAGCCCTGGTATAGATCTTCGTTATAAATCACTCAATGATTACACAGGAAAACTTCCACTACTATCAAATAAAAGTACTACGAGCATCGTTGGGA
>JAKVAS010000112.1 GCA_022448165.1 Crocinitomicaceae bacterium
CATGTATCTCGCTCGTATTGGATTTTGATCCAACGGTTCATCCAATGAGGCTACCTTTTCAACAGCTGAATTAAATAAAGAAATAACATCTGGAAAAGCATCCCTAAAAAAACCTGATATTCGAAGTGTTACATCAATTCGTGGGCGCTTTAATTCCATCAAGGAGATCACTTCAAAATCCTTAACCCTACGGTTCGCACCTTGCCAAATAGGTCGAACTCCCATTAAAGCAAGTCCCTGAGCAATGTCGTCACCACTCGTTCTCATTGTAGATGTTCCCCATACTGAAATCCCTACCGCTACTGGAAACTCTCCATTTTCTTGCAAATACCGTTCAACGATATTCTTAGCACTTTTCTGCCCTAATTGATATGCAGATTCAGATGGAACTGTTCTTACATCCACGGAATAAAAATTTCGTCCTGTTGGAAGAATGTCTAACCGTCCTCTTGTTGGGGCTCCTGAACCTCCTGCTGGAACATATTTCCCACTCAATCCCTTGAGTAAGTTTCCTATTTCATTTTTTGTGTCTCCAATAAGACTTAAGGTATTATCCGAAATAAAAGACAGAACATTTTGTGTTTCTGATTTAACATTTATCTCTTCTAAACCTTTTCCTTCTAAAAGATCCTCAATTAAACGCTGAGCATATACTTCTAGTACTTCCACTGCCTGTCCATAAGAGCGGCAACTAATCCCTCTAATTTCTATAGAACAAGACTCTTCATACTTAACATCAATTGGATCAAAATCTAAACCTTCGTCCAACGCTATAGCTTGTGTAATTCCTTTAAGATTATGTTGAGGCAAACGGTGTAATGCAATGATTAAATCTCTCAATTTATCTTGATTTACTTCTCCGAGTACATGCAACCCTCCACGAATCTGCGCTTCTTTTAATTCGCACAAATACCCATCAATTGCTTCCATTAACTCATCAACATCTTCAGCATCACTTTTTAAATCCGCTTGAAGATGCGTACTCTTTACCAACGCTTCAATTTTCTCCTTCAACAATTTTGTTCGCTTCGGGTCCACAAGAGCTGCTTCATAATATTCATCAATCAGCAATTCTAATTTCAACAATTCACCATGATTTTCTGCACGAGTCATTGGTGGAATTAAATGATCCAATATAATAGCGTGAGTTCTTCTCTTCGATTGTGTTCCTTCCCCAGGGTCATTAATAATGAATGGATAAAAATGGGGGATTGGACGTAAGATTGCAGCTGGAAAACAACTTTCTTTACTTAATGCCACACTCTTTCCTGGCAACCATTCCAAATTCCCATGTTTTCCAACATGCACAACTGCGTGTGCCTGAAACGAATGATGCAACCATATGTAATAGGCAAAATAGGCAAAAGTCGGAGGTAAATCTGGTGAGTGATAAGAAGCTTCCAAATCTAAATTGTATCCTCTACTTGGCTGAATACTTAAAAATATATTATCCAAACATACCCCAGGAATCAAAAATGATCCATTCTTAAAATTTGGAGATTTCAATGGATCTCCCCATTGTTCTTCCACCTTTTCACGAAGATCTTCTGAAAGTTGATTATAGTATTCAAAAAACGTTTTTTTATCCAACTGAACCTCAGCTCTCTTTGTATATATTGTATCTAAATCATTCGTAATCTTTTCCGTTAACAACTCAATCAATGCTGCTGAATCTTCAGGAGATCGTTCTGAAATTCTATAATTCTGTGACTTAAGTGCCTTAAGGATATTAACGGTGCTTGCAGGAGTATCAAGACCAACACCATTTGCCAAACGACTATTTTTGCTAGGATAATTGGGTAAAACAAGTGCTATTCGTTTTTGTTCATTTTTCAAGGATTGAATTTCACACCAACTTTGAACATGATTAGCAACAGTCTGTATTCCTTCGGAATGAGGAATATACTCTACAACTTCAGAATCTGTTAATTGACTTCTACCGGTAGACTCTTTAAAAGAAATAACTGAAGTAATAATTTTACCGTCTACCTCGGGTAAAGTTACTTGCATCGCAATGTCTGTTGGTGTCAAACCAAACATTCCTTCTTTCCACGTTTCTCGATTACAACTTGCAACGATTGCCTGAATAACAGGAATATTTAATCGATCAAAAATCCCTTCGTTAGCATCGTTAAAAGATTGAATGGAAAACCCCGTTGTATTGATTATTACATTCGGAAATCTATTCCCAATTCCCTTCAATAGTTGGGTTTCCAATTGAGGATCTCGATAACCTTGAGCAAAGAATACATAGGCTTCAACACCTTGTTTCTCTAGCGTTTTCATTAATTGTGAAATGGGCTCGAGATTATCCGATTGAAAATAACTTCTATATGAACAAATCAAACTCCATGATCCTTCTGTACTAGGAATTTCTCTCAAGAGTTCCTTCGAAGAATTCATGAAAAAATATTCAGGAAGTGATTCTGGCAATTGAATATCAATCGGTGTTCCGTCTAACAGTTTCATCATAGAGTCTAAAACTGAAGCAGTATTTTCCATTCCACCCGATAGTAATAACTTCCACAAATGATCTACCGTTTTCAAATCTACGGTTGATAATTGCATCAATTCCAAATCCGGTTTTGCATCTCCAGGAAGAAAAATCACTTGAATATCATTCTCTTCCGCACATTCAATAATAGCTTCGCACAAATAGGTGAAGTAAGAAACTCCACCCAACAATTTTAAAACAACAATTTTTGCTTTAGAAACGACCTCATCAACATACGTGTCAACGGTTAACTCTTGTTTGAAATAGGTTAAATTCGCAAGCCTCAGTGAGGGAATATCATTGTTTTCCGCATGCCGAGTTGTGTATACCTTATTCATAGCATACAACTCCGTATCCGCAGCTGATAAAAACAATAAATCTCCTGGCTCTTGTTCGATGTAGAACACGCCTTCATCATTTGGGTTCCAGCCTCCTGGTATTGTTGCGATTAAATGCATAAATAGCGTTTAAGCTGTTAGCCTCAAGATTTTACCTCAAGGCTAACACCAAAAATTGTTTTAATGAGTATGCGGATGAGAATGCGAGTGTACCTTGACCCTTGATTCTTCCGTTAAGTGCTTTCCAATGACTACCAAACGTGTTTTTCGTTCTTCCCCCTCTTTCCATTCACGGTCAAAATAATAGTCAAAACGTTCTCCGACTCCTTGTAAAACCATTCGCATTGGTTTATTAGAAATGTTTACAAATCCCTTGATACGATAAATTTCCTTTTCTTTTACCATTGTCTTCAACTCCTTTACCAAGACTTTTATATCGGCCGTCTCTGGATATTGTAACAACATGTTTTCAATATCATCATTGTGGTGATGGTGATGTCCTTTCTTGTGGTGTTCTTCATGAATCGAATGACGATTATCTACATCATCTTCTGCTGAAGCCTCAATACCTAAGAGTACTGCATTATCCACCTCTCCTTTAATCACAGGGACAATTTTTGCACTCGGTCTTGCTTTACTTGTAACAATTTGTTCGACTTCTTTGAACTTATCGTCATCAATCAAATCTCTCTTACTCAACAAAATTAAATCTGCACAGTTTAACTGATCTAAAAACAATTCTTCAATAGGTGTTTCATGATCCAACGTATCATCAGCCAAGCGTTGTGCTTGTACACGTTCTCTATCACAAATTTCACCTGTAGCGAGCCCTACAGCATCAACTACAGTAATAACAGCATCAATTGTAATGTGTGGTTTTAAATCTGGCCAATTCACCGCTTTTACAAGCGGTTTTGGCATTGACAAACCAGAAGTTTCAATAACTATATGATCAATATCTTCTTTACGCTCTAATAATTGAAGCATTGATGGTAAAAACTCTTCTTGTACTGTGCAACAAATACAACCATTAGGTAGCTGAACTAAGTTACATTCGTCTTCTTCACATCCTGCCGAACCGATTAATTCTCCATCAACATCAACTTCACCAAATTCGTTTACTAAAACAGCAATTCTCTTTCCATTTGCATTGCGTAACATGTTATGAACTAAAGTGGTTTTCCCTACTCCTAAGAATCCTGTTACGATCGTAATTGGTATTTTTTTCATATCTCTTTTATTCTTTTTATGATCAGGTTACTTCCCTCGTTACTGATCTTTATTTTGATTTTAATTTTGACAAATATTCCCATGAGAAGCTATTGCTTGGTCACTTCCCGTTCCCTATCAGAAGCTATTGCTTGGTCACTTCCCGTTCCCTATCAGAAGCTATTGCTTCTTCTTCTTTCGTTTATACAAAAATAAATTCCACTTTTCTTCCGCTACACCATGTTTATCCATTTCAAAGCGTGCCATAGTAAAAAACAGGTCTGATAAACGGTTAATATATGCTGAAATATATTCATGAACTGATTCAGGGTCTTCTTTGAATAGGGTAACCAAAGTTCGCTCACCTCTTCTTACCTGAGTTCGACATACGTGACACAATGCTGAGATTTCATTTCCCCCTGGTAATAAAAAATAATCAGATGGACTACTCATTTTAGATTCCATTTCATCAATCCATTGTTCACAGAATTCTGCTCCATCTGTAGGTTTAGGGTTTGTATTTTCCTTTTTCGAATCGGATGGTCTTGCTAAATGTGACATCATGTTCATCATGTCTTTTTGCACTCGATGCAGATTCGGTTGCCATTCGTGATCATTCCCTAATTTAGAACGCATTAATCCAATCGTAGAATTCACCTCATCTAATGTCCCGATGCACTCAATACGCGTGTCATCCTTGTAAACTCTTTTACCTCCGAAAACACCTGTTTTTCCGGTGTCTCCTTTTTTCGTGTATATCTTCATAGTATTATTGTGTTATCCACTTATATATTCGTTCAAATTGTTCATCTGTCCCCAAATAAAAATGGTGATATGATGCTAAGATTCCTTTTTCCTTAAACAGTTGCATAGAAACAGGTTCATCTCTTATATTTTTTGTTTTTCCAATTGTAGGAGTATTAGAACTTATTAAGGACGAATAGTGAAATTCATGTCCCCTTAACTCTTCATTCCCCACGGAAACTTTTCGATATCCTAAGTGCATTTTACGTTGCTTCATTGAAGTTACTGCTCTCAATGCGCCAACCATTTTATGCGCTGTTCCTTCTTCGTCTTCTACTGATGTTCCAAGGTACATGAAACCTCCACATTCTGCTAAAATCTTTCCTCCTTCTTCTACATATTTCAGAATGGATTCTTTTATGCTTTTATTTGAAGACAACTCTTTCAAATAACACTCAGGATAGCCGCCTGGAAAATACAACAAATCACAATTAGGTACTTTCTTATCTTTCAATGGGCTAAAAAATGTAACCGTTCCTTGTTTTTTAAATTGAAGTAGATTTTGCGCATATATAAAATTAAATGCTTCATCTTTTGCTACCGCGATTTTCAGTGGCGACTTATTCTCTGTTCTTTTTTCATTTTCCGTCAATCTAACTTGAATCGTTGTTGCATTTATTAATGCATCAAGATCTACCGTATCCTCTATTCCGCCTGCCAACTCATTAATAACGGAATCATATTGATCCAATTCTGAAATCGAAAGCCCTAAATGCCTAGATGGTATTTCTACTTGACTTAAATTCTTCATGTATCCAAAACATTCTATTTGAACATCTTCACATGCTTCTTTCAAAAATCGGAAGTGACTTTCGGTATTGACTTTATTAAAAATTACTCCTGCAATTTTCACCTCAGGATCAAATGTTTTAAAGCCATGAAGTAACGGCGCAACCGAATAAGCAACCGATTTAGCATTCACGACAAGCACTACTGGAATATCCAACTTCTTAGAAATTTCGGCGCTACTTCCCTGACTTCTTTCTGCTCCATCAAACATTCCCATCACTCCCTCAACAATTGCAACATCCACATCTTTTGAATGAGTTGTCATCAATTCTTGTACATGTGTTTCAGGCATCATTATTAGATCGAGATTAAAACTCGGTTTACCAGTGGCCAATTCATGAAATTTAGGATCAATGTAATCTGGTCCACATTTGAATGCTTGTACTCTTTTTTCACGATTCAAGAATGCACGCATTAATCCTAAAGAGATTGATGTTTTTCCAGCATTACTTGTTGGAGCCGCTATTATGAATCGTGCTTGCTTTTTCATTTTACTTTCATTGGTATTCCTGATACCATTAATGTTACTTTATCTGCAGACTTTGCAATATATTGGTTCATTGCCCCGTGCATATCAACAAAACTACGTGTCCCTTTATCCATTGGAATTACTCCTAGGCCTATCTCATTCCCAACAACGAATAGTTCCATGTCCTTCATTAGCATTTCGTCCCATTGATTCTTTGCAAATTCGAGTGTCTTTTTCTGATCGTATTCAAAGGCGTCATAAATATTTGTTAGCCATAAGGTAACACAATCCAAAAGCACTGTTTTCCCTTCCAATTTCAACTTAGAAATATTCATTTCTTCCTCAATCGTTGTCCATTCTTCACCTCTTCGAGCAATATGAATATTTATACGATTCTTATGTTCATCATCCCAAACTTTAGATGTTGCTACATACACCGCGGAACTGCTTTCGCTTAACGTTAGCTCTTCGGCGTATTCGCTTTTTCCTGAACGCTGCCCTCCGGTAATCAAATGTACTTTAGCCTTTGTCATCGTGTTAAGGGAATTTGAATTTGTTCGTATTGCGCTCCAATTTTATCCGCAAATTGTTTTACTAATCCAAGAGTTACAGCACCACGTTCCGTATCAATCATCAAGGTTTCTGTTACCGCCTTTCCATAAATCTGAAATGCAGAAACGGCTTGTTGAATCTCTTCATTTGTTGATTCACCAAACCTACCGTCTGTTAAAAAAATCAATTGATTGGAGGCTTTCTTCTCATTGATTGTGATTCCCTTCAATAATTTCATTGCAGCTATTGCATTGGTTTTTCCTCCTGTTGGAATCTCTTCCATTCGCTCAATTAAAACACCTGCATTTGAAACCTTCTCTTCATAAATTTTTGCTTGGTTATCGTGTATTGCCGCCAATGAAAACTGCATTCTCTTTCCTTCATTTTCCATTACAACACGCTCAATGAATCCTTTCGCAAAAGAAACTACACCTTCTTTCCGCATAGATCCACTTGCATCCAATAAAAAAATAACATGTATAATTGATTTATTCTCTTCATGCTTAGGAATTAGCTCAAAACGATCCTTAGCCATATATTGGCCAATCGTCTTTCGAGCATCTATTTGTTTCTCTTGACTGATCTCCGTTTGTTGTAATCTCCCATCTCCAGTAACTCCTTTTCTGTTTTTTCCTTCAATTATTAAAGGCTTCCAATTATTATCAGGTCTTTTTGATTCAACGAAATTATCATCAGTTGATTTTCCTTCAGATCCTTTTGTATCTTCTTCTTGCTGATTCTGATCCTGCGATTCCTGATTTTCTGGTTCTTGCTTCTTTCTATGGTTCAAAACAAAATCTGCAATTTCATTCACATGATCAATAGTCACTTTCAATTTATTATTCCATGCTGCAAAAGCACTAGCCGTTTTTATTAATAAGATATCTGCTCGAACACCTTCTACTCCATAACTAATGGCCAATTCTGTAGCGTAACAAATAACTTCATTGGATACTTTTATACTATTAAGATATGCTTTAGCTTGTTCCAATTTATTATAAAACATTTGTTCTTGTTGCTCAAACTCTTTAACAAAAACATCTGGATTCGCATCAAATTTCATTCGATGCTTTACAATTAAACTACGTTCAGAAACGTCCGTAGGAGTATTAATATTTACACTAAGTCCAAAACGATCCTTCAACTGCGGACGTAAATCACCTTCCTCTGGGTTCATTGATCCAATCAAACAAAAGCGACTATCCATCTTTTGTGAGATTCCTTCTCTTTCCAAGTAATAACTACCAGTTGCGGAAGCATCTAGCAAACTATCCATCAAGTAGTCGTTTAATAAATTAATCTCATCGACGTAGAGCATTCCATTATGAGCTTTAGCCAATAATCCTTTTTGGACCACTTCTTTTTTTTCATTGATCAAGGTTCCCAATTGAATTGAACCTAAAACGCGATCTTCAGAGGCACCAATTGGTAAATTCACAAAAGGAACTTCCTTTTCCTTAGAAAGTACTGCTGCCATTGATCGGATCAAGGTTGTTTTACCTGTTCCTTTATCTCCTACAGCAAGAACGCCGCCAATTGTAGGATCAATCATTGAAAGAATTAACGCTGTTTTAAACGCCTCCTGTCCAACAATTGCCGAAAATGGAAATATCAGTTGATTATTCATGCCGTTATCGAATTATATGTCCAATAAACGCCAATTACAATAGAAGCAATTCCTGCAATTGCATTCATCCATTTGAAAATAGAAAGGTTCTTCTCAATAAAGCGGCTCATTACAAAAATCAAAGAATAGCTGTACACTCCCATCGCTAAAATAATCCCAATTGACTCAACTCCAAGAACAACTAATGCATCCCCAGTTGTATCAGCACTTAAGACTAATGCAGATGTCAAAGCACCTCCAGTTCCTGCCAGCCCATGTAACATCCCAATCCAAAAAGAACGACGAATCGGATTCATTCCAATCTCTTCTCCACTTTTTCCATGTAAATGAATTGGATTAGAATCCGTATGATCATGCGCCTCAATCTTTTTATGATCCGCCATCATATCATTGATCTTATAATTTCTTCGAATGGCAATACCTCCCAACCAAATCATAATTGGTCCAACCGCTATTTCGGCCCAAAAAGAGATATCATTAATGAACAATTCTGCAGATGATTTAAACAATAATGCAATTCCTCCAAACAATAACAATGTCGCTGAATGACCCAATGCCCACTGCGAGGCTTGAATAACTGTTTTAAACGTTGTCTTTTCTTGAGTAATTGCTTTCTCGGAAGCCAACACTGAAACTGCAGTGACGTGATCAGGCTCAAACGAATGTAATACTCCAGCCATTAATGGCCGTACTAAACTAGCAAATGTCATTTTCTTGATATTTAATAAATGTTCCGATTTTAGAAATCAGATAAAACTCCAATTTCACTTTCGGTATAATGTTTTTTGTTACTTGATAACACTCTTTTAATAAAGCTTGATAAAACAGCTCAGTCTGCTCAAATGGGAATATTTCAGTTAATCTTCCCGCCATATTCAATTCTTCAATCCCTTTGGTTAAAGAAGAATTATACCCTTCTTTTTCCGCTATATCTCGAATAAATTCTTTATTCCAACTAGAAATACAACTATGTGTATCAACTCTACCCTCGGCAAGCTTTGCAGCTTTACCTAGCATCATTCCAATTGTTACCTTTTGAATTTGAGAAGTCGAAATCTTCCTTAATGTTTCCCCAATCCAATTTCCATAATGGATAAATGACTGTTCAGTCAGATTAGGAAATTTGGTTCTCAAATACTTTTCACTTCTCGCTCCAGAATTAATAACTAATTCGTCTATTCCATTTGCAACCGCTACATCTATTCCTTGTTCTATACTTGCTATATAAGATGCAGCCGAATATGGTTTTACAATTCCTGAAGTTCCTAAAATG
>JAKVAS010000113.1 GCA_022448165.1 Crocinitomicaceae bacterium
AAGTCATCGCATGTTTCATAGAAAACGTCATCTGGGTAATATCCGCCTCCCCAAACTCTAACCATATTAAAGTTTGCCTCTGCCATTTGACTCACCATGGTGATGACTTTGTCATCTGTTACTTTCGAGGGAAAGATATCTTGCGGAATATAATCTCCTCCTTTACAAAAGACCTTACGCCCATTAATCTTAAAATAGTAACTTGTACCCCACTTATCCTTTTCCCGAATCAGTTCTGAGGTTCTAACTCCAAATTTTACAATCTTCTTATCTATTAAACTTCCTTTATTTGTAAAGGACCATAGATCGCGATACATATTGGGCGACCCATGTCCTACTGGCCACCACAAATTCGCGTCATTCATATTTAGACGTCTCCGCCCAACCCCATTATCTAATTGAATAAGAACACTCTCCCCTCTCCAGTTACTTTCCCAAAGAATTGTATCATTAGAAGGAACTGCAAAATGAACTTCAAACAATAACTCAGCGGAATTTTTCTCATCTATTGATATTGTATTTACACTAGTAGATAAAATTCTATTACGATCATAAGCATAAATACTCGATGTTTTGTGAAAACCAATTGTATTTAACCTTAACGACCAATCCCAGCCGAATTGATATTGAGGCTTTCTTGTTAAAGGAGCAACAGCATTATCATGCACATCATTAGGAGCAGGCAATTCATACCCCATCTCTTCATATGTTTCCTCATGATAGATGACAGGCGGAGTTATAAACACATGTATCTCATTCAACCCTTGTTCCACAATACCTTGAATAAAAACACGGTGAGAGATAAAAGCATTATCTGTTTCTAAAATCAATGAATCATTCAAGTAAAATTTCGCATAAGTATCAACAGAAGGGAGTTCCAACTCTAAATATTCTTTATCAAGCATTTCCTTAGAAACAAAAAACAAAGATTTAAATTCCCAAACATGCTCCTCAAACCAGCTAAACTGATTCTCATTGGTACCATAAAACGGGTCAGGCATTTCCCCGGTTTCAATCAATGCCTCTTGAACTGATCCTTTTTTCCCAAGATCATTCCATGATTTTTTAATTGGATGAAAATACGACCATTCAAGCTCTAGTTTATCTTGCCCTACAACATCTCCGAAACTCATAATTCCCACCAACAGTAATACAATTATTCTCATTCGCTATTTGAATTCCAAGAACGATCAAACATTGTTTTAACCATTTCATCTTGATTAGCCGTCTTTAACGCATAGTCAAACCCTTCATAAACAGAATAGCCTCCATGTTCTCCCATTTTATTTATAGCAATAAAACCGCATTGAAGATTCGTTAAATCGTCATGTTTAGCAATAATTCTTTCTACAGCCATTTTACACGCTTCTTTTGGAGAAAACCCTTGACGCATTAATTCTACTACTGTATGACTTCCTGCAATTCTAACAATTGCTTCTCCCATTCCTGTAGCACATGCTCCTCCTATTTCATTATCTACAAAAAGCCCTGCTCCAATAATTGGAGAATCTCCTACTCTTCCATGCATTTTATATGCCCAACCACTTGTTGTACAAGCTCCACTAATATTACCATATTGATCCATTGCCAGCATTCCAATGGTATCGTGGTTTTCATGATTAATTTCCGGGTTTCGAAGAAGCTCCTTATTCTTTTTTTTCCATTCCTTCCAATCTTTCTTGACTTCTTTAATTGGAGCTTTTACCTTATCAAACCCTTGATCTCTTGCAAAATCATACGCTCCTTCACCAACAAGCATTACATGTGGAGTTTCTTCCATAACTTTTCGAGCAACTGCAATCGGATTTTGAATATTCTCAACGCAAGCAACTGCCCCACATCGCGATTGTTCGTCCATAATACAAGCATCCAAAGTTACATAACCATCGCGATCTGGTCTACCACCAAGTCCGACACTTCTATTTGTCATGTCATTCTCCGTAACCATAACCCCCTGCTCCACAGCATCCAAAGATTTCCCCTCACTATCTAGAACCTCCCAGGCTTTTTTGTTCGCGACTAATCCATGATTCCAAGTAGATATCACAACTTTTTTTGGTGCGATTCTAAAAAAGGATTTTTCCACATTCTCAATTGCTCGTGCTGGTTTGATAAAGCCGAGAATTGCCGTGGATAATCCAAGTTTAAAAAAGGTTCTTCTTTTAAATTCACTCATATTTTAGTGTGTTTTTTCATATTCGCGTAACCATTTTCTATAAATTGCTACGTTCTTATTATGCTCAGAATTAGTTGAAGCAAAATTATGATGGCCCGTCCCATCTCCACAGAGGAAAATATAATCTACATCCGCTGGATTCAACACTGCCTCAATTGCTTTTCTAGACGGAAGACAAATCGGTCCTGGAGGCAAACCAGCATGTAAATAAGTGTTATACGGACAATCGCGGTCTCTGTGCACATTTAACAAATGCTCTACACCTTTCAATCGATCCGGCCAACAAAACTTAAATGTTGGATCAGCTTCGAGCGGAATCCCCCTTTCTATTCGATTCAAATAAAGCTTAGCAATAGTTGGCCACTCTTCAGGATACCTGCTCTGTTCTTGAATCATGATGCTAGCCAAAGTAGTCGCCTGAGATGGGGAGTTCAAACCTACTTTCTTTAATTTTTCTCGTCTATCTTCATTCCAAAAAGCTTTCCATTCATTCGCCATGAATGCAACAAACTCTTCTGCATCCGTGTCAAAGTACATCTCGTATTTTTGAGGAAGAAACAACGCTGGCACTTGCTCTTCGGTAAAACCATATTTTTTAAGCGTCTTTGAATCCAAGATATAATCAACGAGCGAAGCACTATCTGCTAAAATACACTTACTTATATTAGCGCCAACATCTTGTATATCAGTACAATTATTGAAAACAACATTCACCTTTACTTCTGCATTTCCATGTCCATTTTCTCCTTTTAAAAAAGCATTCATCAAGTTTTCAATTCTTGTTCCAGGTAAAACAATAAATTTACCGGCAGCAAACTCCTGATTTTCTAGCGTTTCTTTTCCTGGGATATCTGAAACAGAACTCTCATCACTTAAAACTCCCTTTTCAATAAGTATAGAACATAATTCAACAAAGCTAGGCTCTTCTCTCAATAATAACTTTACTTCTTTAGAATTAGCCGTTCTCTTCGGAGCTCCCCAAAAGAAACTTTTAATCTTATGTCTTCCTAAGTAGCCTAGAAAAACCATCAAACCTAATCCAATAATTACTACTCTTTTAGCCATTTTTCAAATAATATTGTTTCAATATACTTACCATTTTTGAGCTTTTCCCTTCTTGTATCTACTTTTTGATAACCTGCCTTATTAAACAAAGTAATACTTGAACCATTATCAATAGACACAGTTGCATTTAGGCATCTAATGTCAGATTGATCTAAACAGATAGATTCTAATAGTAATAAAGCTTGATACGCTATCCCTTTATTTCGGTGCTCCTTATTAGCAACTAAAATTCCAACAGATGCCTTCTTATCATCAATCCCAAACAAATCAATAGCTCCTAACAATTTTGAAGACTGATCTATTATCAAATAACGCATCTGATCTGCATCTTTCAAAGGGCCGAAAGATTCAATTAAATTTTCAATATCACTTAACGAATACTCACTATCGTTATCACTTACCGACCAATTTTCGGGATTATTTTCCCATTTTAAAATAGTCCTTGCATCAGATAGAGTTGGCTTTCGAAGATCTATAGAATTAAACATCCTCTAGCTTCTTTAAGCGATCAAATATTTCTTCTAGTTCATACATTGGAATACCTTTAAATGAATCATCTACGTTAAATCCAATAACTTGCTCAATTTCTTTACGTTCGTACAGAGTATCCAATAGATCATGAATTTTCACAGCAGAACGTACACCTAAAATCTCTTTTACAGGTCCCAAACAAGTTTTTCCATTGGATTCTGCTTTCGATTCATTTGCGAAAACATCCTTAATAGTAGATAATAAGATCGAATCCTTCATTTGAAACGCCAATGTTACAATCTTCTTTCTTTCAATCAATCTTAATACCCATCCAATTTCCAATGCTTCATCCTTTCCGGAAGCCTTTAAACTGAAATAATTATTTTTGGTAGAAATTCCAATATGAGGTGGGATTTTATCTGCATGCCAAACCCATAAATAACTTAACTCTGAATCAAAATTATCACTTGAACTCAGTACTATATCTCCTATATGATAATCAGTCATTAACAACTCCATCAAAAACTTTTTTTGCTGGTCCAGAGAGCCAAATATTGTCAAATCCATCACCGTTCTTCATCGCCTCAACCATGAGCTTCCCCCCTTTAGTGTTAACGCTAATCTTACCGTTTTCCATTCCCTTTTTTTGCATAAAAACCAAGGCACATCCTGTTACTCCCGTACCACACGAAAGAGTCTCATCTTCAACACCCCTTTCATATGTCTCCACTTCAATACAGCTATTAGATCTCTCAATCAAGTAATTAACATTAACCCCTTCTTTTTCAAACTCTTTAGAGTAACGAACAACTTTTCCGTAAGAAACAATATCAATATCTGAATCCTGCTTAAAATGAACATAATGAGGAGAGCCGGTATCTACAAAAAAATCATTGCCAAATACATCAATTCGATCAACCGGTAACATTTCTAATCGAACTATTCCATTTTCAACCGACCCTTTATGAGGGCCATCAATCGCATGAAAAAAAGTCTCTTTTTCAATCACCCCTATCTCCTTAGCAAATGCAATACTACAACGCGCTCCATTCCCACAAAAACTTTGAGATCCGTCAGCATTAAAATACTCCACTTCAAAATCATAAGAATCAGAAGACGAAAGCTTAATTAACCCATCCGCTCCTATGCCTAATTTACGATCACACAAAAACTGAATTGAATCAATCGACAAATTGTCATAATTTCCATTCAAGTTGTTGAGCATAACAAAATCATTACCTGTCCCTTGATATTTTGTAAAACGAATTTTCATTAGCACAAAGGTAGGAAGCAGAACTGAATTTTCCCGTTTCACTGTTGATAATTCTAGTTTACTTTCAAATAACAATTTTTAACACGGTCATCGTGTCAGTTTTTGGAAGAATGGCGTTATAATTGTTAGAACTGTAATTAGAAACAAATCAGATTAACTATGAGAAACAACGTTAAAAATTTCGGATTGGGCCTTTTAGGAGGGATGTTACCAGTTGCTGTATTTATGATGTTCAGTGGAAATACCGAAACACGGTCTCAAGGAGATCGAATCCTCAGTGATGGGCAAAGCCATTACGCAAAAAGTACAAGCTATGAACTTGGCAACATGGCACCTACAGAAAATTTTGTTCAAGCCTCTGAAAGTAGCTTGAACTCTGTCGTACATGTCACAACAAAAGTAGAAACAACACATTTTCAGAGAGACATTTTCTCTGAATTCTTTGGTGGTCCAGGTGCAGGTGGTCGTGAATTAAAACAATTCGGACAAGGATCAGGGTCTGGCGTTATCGTATCATCCGACGGATATATTGTCACCAATAACCATGTAATCAATAATGCTACAGAGATTGAAGTTACATTAAACGACAATCGAAAGTACAATGCAGAGGTTGTTGGTACAGACCCTTCAACAGACATTGCTGTTTTAAAAATTGAACAAGCAGGCTTAGCCTCTCTTCCTCTTGGAAACAGCGACAAACTTCATGTTGGAGAATGGGTGTTAGCCGTGGGAAATCCATTTAACCTTACATCTACAGTTACTGCTGGAATAATTTCAGCCAAAGCTCGCAATCTAAACTTGATTTCAGATCGGTCTGAAGGAGTATTTCCTATTGAGTCATTCATCCAGACTGACGCAGCCGTAAACCCAGGGAACAGTGGAGGCGCACTGGTTAATACAAACGGAGAACTTGTAGGGATCAACACAGCGATTGCATCACAAACAGGAAGCTATTCAGGATACTCCTTTGCAGTTCCAGTTAACTTGGTAAAGAAAGTAATGCATGACTTAATTGACTATGGAATTGTTCAACGCGGTTTCTTAGGAGTACAAATTGCTGATATCACACAAGAAATTAAGGAAGAGAAAAACCTCCCGAATCTTGATGGTGTTTACGTTGCCGGAACAACAGAAGGCGGAAGCGCTAAAAAAGCAGGGATAAAAGAGGGTGATGTCATATTAAAAATTGGAACAAAAGAAGTAAACACTTCAGCTTCCCTCCAAGAAGAAATTGGAAAACGCCGTCCTGGTGACAAAGTAGCTGCAACAATTAGAGATTCTAAAGGAAAAGTAAGAGTAATCGAACTAGTACTTCGAAATGCTGATGGGGATACTAAACTTGTATCAAAAGAAGAAGTCGAAAGAAATGTAGCATTTGGTGCAACTTTCAGAGAGTTAACGAGTAAAGAAAAGAATGAGTTAAACATCACATACGGCGTGAAGATTAAATCGTTGAATGCAGGAAAGCTAAAATCTCGAGGTCTTACTGAAGGAATGATTATTACAAAGATTAACAATGACCCTGTAAACAGTGTTGATGAACTCACAAGTAAACTAAACGATCAAAACCGTGGTGTATTGCTAGAGGTGATGACGAAGAGTGGTAAAAAAGACTACATTGGATTGGGACTTTAAAAAAAGTTGAGGCATGGTTTTTGTTAACGAGAATCATCAAAAAAATGTTCAGTCTATATTTGGATAAAACACTCTTTTCGTCGTATCTTTGCGCTCGCGCTTGTGTTGCGATTATAAAATGTGTAGAGGAGAAAAAATTCTATGAGACAACTTAAAATAACAAAATCGATTACTAATCGTGAGTCCCAGTCATTGGATAAGTACTTACAGGACATTGGTAAAGAAGAGTTAATTACCGCTGAGGAAGAGGTAGAATTGGCAAGAAAAATTAAACAGGGCGATCAATTGGCCCTTGAAAAATTAACTAGAGCCAATCTTCGTTTCGTAGTATCTGTTGCAAAACAGTATCAAAATCAAGGGCTAACATTACCAGACCTTATTAACGAAGGAAACTTAGGTTTAATTAAGGCTGCGCAAAAGTTTGATGAAACACGTGGATTCAAGTTTATCTCATACGCAGTTTGGTGGATTCGTCAATCGATATTGCAAGCTTTAGCTGAACAAGCTCGTATTGTACGTCTTCCTTTGAACCAAGTTGGATCTTTAAATAAAATAAACAAAGCTTTCTCTCGTTTAGAACAAGAGTTCGAGCGTCCACCGTCAGCTGAAGAGCTTGCTGAAGCGTTAGAAGTTCCTGAAGATAAGATAAAAGAAAGTTTAAATGTATCTGGTCGTCACGTGTCTATGGATGCTCCCCTATCAACTTCGGAAGATGGAGGAACACTTATGGATGTAATGGCAAACAATGATTCTCCAAAAGCAGATCATTCATTGATGGCTGAATCATTACAAAGAGAAATTGAGCGTTCACTAAGTACGCTTACAGATAAAGAGCGTGAGATTATTCGCCTATTCTTTGGAATTGGTATGAATCATGGATTGACGCTAGAAGAAATTGGTGCAAAGTTTAATTTAACACGTGAGCGTGTTCGACAAATTAAAGAGAAGGCTATTCGCCGACTGAGACACACCTCTCGAAACAAATTACTGAAAGCTTATTTAGGATAAGACATTGGAAAGCTCCCGTTAATGAAACGGGGGCTTTTTTTATACATAACAATTAATATCAACAACTTATAAACATGGAAAAAGCGTTGGGTTACGAAAAAGAACTAAAATCGCACATTGAAAAAGAGCGAGCTGCCGTAAAATTATCAAGCAAAGTCGGAGAACTACTTTACGATAAAGGTGTAGAACTTGTTTTATTCCGTCAACACTTATTGGACACTACGATTTCGGAAATCCTGAATTTCCATAATTATGCCAAAACTGTAGTCAACAAACCGATCGATGTATTTACAACTTCTGAATTAGCAGAAGAACTTCTTTCAATGGATTTAGCACCTGCGAAATTAGACATCGGTAAACTTGCTAATGAATGGCTTTCTGAGCAAGGAGATTTTTCATCTAAAGCAGATTTTCTTAGAGCAAAACTTGAAGACTTCACATTGGATAATCGCCAAACGTTTGAACCAAGAGATGTTGTTCTTTATGGATTTGGACGAATCGGACGTTTAGCTGCTCGCGAGCTAATCAAGCAAGCTGGTAAAGGACAGCAATTGAGATTGCGCGCGATAGTTACACGAGGAAATGATCCTCAAGCGATTGTAAAACGTGCTGCTTTGTTACGTAACGATTCAGTTCATGGTGCTTTTAAAGGGTCTGTTGAAGTAGATGTTGAAAAGCAAACAATCAACATCAATGGTCAAATCGTACAATTGATTAACGCAAATGCCCCTGAAGATATTGATTATACGTCTTACGGAATCCATAATGCATTAATCATTGATAATACAGGGGTTTTCACTAACCGCGAAGCTTTAGGACGCCATCTACAGGCAAAAGGAGCCTCTCGAGTATTGTTAACCGCGCCAGGAAAAGAAATCCCTAACGTAGTATACGGAATCAATCAAGGAGAACTTGATATTAACAACGAGAAGATTTATTCAGCCGCATCTTGTACAACAAATGCTATCTCTCCTGTTCTTAAAGTTATCACGGATGAATTTGGTGTTGAAAAAGGACACATTGAAACCGTTCATGCCTATACGAATGACCAAAACCTTTTAGATAACATGCATAAAAAACCACGTCGTGGTCGTTCTGCTGCTATCAACATGGTAATTACATCTACAGGAGCAGGAAATGCGGTGACCAAAGTAATCCCATCATTAGAAGGTAAACTTACTGCGAATGCTGTTCGTGTACCAACACCAAATGGATCATTAGCCATTTTGAACTTGACATTGAACAAGACAACTTCAGTTGAAGATTTAAACGCTAAAATGAAGGATGCCGCACTAAGAGGAGACTTAGTAAACCAAATCCACTACTCTATCGATCCAGAATTGGTTTCGAATGATATCATTGGTAACACTTGTTGTTCTGTCTTCGATTCAAATGCAACAATCGTGTCTAAAGATGGAAAAAATGTAGTATTGTATGCTTGGTACGATAACGAGTTTGGATATACAAAGCAAGTAATTCGTATGGCTAAATACATTACAAAAGTACGTAGAGCAATATACTATTAGTCAAATACATAAAATAATTAAGGCGCTTCTTTTCTGAGCGCCTTTTTTTATTTATAAAAATAATAGTACTAAAATCAAATCTTAACCTTTGAGAAATTCATCGATACACCTTTCGATCAATTCGTTTAATCTCCCCCTTAGACTCAAGATCTTTCATTGTACGAATTACAGTTTCGACACGAAGTCCAGATAGATCGGCAATTTGTTGCCTTGTAAGCTCTACTTTATATGTATACTTCCCATCTATTTTGTATATATCATTTTTCAAATAATCCAATAGAGTTAGAATTCTGTGTCCAGATTCATGGACAGATATTTCATTAGACATAATGGCTTTGAAGTACAGCC
>JAKVAS010000114.1 GCA_022448165.1 Crocinitomicaceae bacterium
AAAGAAATGGTAACTCTTTATTTTTGAGGAAATGTAACTTGAAAAAATTATTTCGTCTTCGACTTGATTTCCAGCGATTATATTTTCATTTCGAGTGAGGTAATTAACTTTCCCATCGGCTTTAAAGTAGATATCGGAAATTTGTTGGGACCCAGTTGTGTCAAATTTGATCAATGAAGCACTGGCCTTTTTATCATACCGTACTTCATTGGTGTGAGCTTCATTGGTTTGAAAGGATTCATTCGAAACGTATAATTTGAATTTCCTAAACTTTCCATTATAGGGGCCAGCACTGAAACTATTGTTTGTGAAATTTGTTGCGTTGATTTTCGTGGATAAAAAGAGTGATTTGATTTTTTCTTTTGTCCATTTTTGGTCAGACTCTAACATAAAATGAGCGCGTTTCTCGCTAAAATATCCAGTTGTATATAATGAGTCATTTAAAAGAGAAATTATATCAATCATTGGAGAGGTTGAAAAGTCTTGGATTAGCGAAAAATCAACTTCATGTGGTCTATTTACGATAAGAAGCTGCCCGTCTCGATTTCCGAAGAGATACTCCTGCGAATACTCATTGCTATTCTGAAAGAGGTCAAAACCTACATATCCAATCCATCCAAGGCTTAGAAGGAATATTATGATTAAGAGTACACGTTTAAACATTTTGATCCATTTCTACCAAAATTAGGGAGAAAGTCGTCGTGTAATGCGATGGTAAAGGAATAGAAATGAACAGTATTTTGTTTAATCAAATAAAGATAGTTGGTCTGGGGATAAAAGTGTAAATGATTTACGGTGATATTTACAATCTCCATGCTTGAGAATTCCCAAACGGTGTTTCTTTGTTGGGTAGCCTTTATTGTTGTTCCAGTCATAGTAAGGAAATTCATTGTGAATCTTTTCCATATACTCGTCACGATAGGTTTTGGCAAGGATGGAGGCTGCTGCTATCGAAAGATATTTACCATCTCCTTTAACTATACAATGATGTGGTATTCCGTTATATGGATTAAATCTATTTCCATCAATCAACAGGGATTCTGGACGTGTGGAAAGTTGGTCTAATGCTCTATGCATAGCTGTAAAGCTTGCATTTAAAATATTGATTTCGTCAATTTCACTTTCATCAACAAAAGATACACCAAAAGCAAGTGCTTCCTTTTCTATGATTGGACGCAATGCGTTTCGTCTTGCTTTGGTAAGTTTTTTTGAGTCGTTAAGTAGTTCATTTTTAAATCCTTTTGGGAGAATAACTGCGGCTGCTACGACTGGACCAGCAAGACAGCCCCGACCTGCTTCGTCACAACCTGCTTCTATTATATTTTGATCTAGAAACGCTAAAAGTTTTGTCATATCGGTAAAGTTGGCAAAAAAATTGTAGATTAGATTATCAATTTGGACAACTTTTCGTTTGGTTGTCTCGTCTAATTAAAAAAAAGAAATCATGAAAAAACTACTCTATACATTGTTCGTTTTAGTTGGGATGTCAACTGTTGGTTTGGCACAGGATGCAAGTAATGTTGCTGTTGCTCAGGGGCATACTGAATTAATTAAGGCTAAAGAGTCAGGAGTATTTACATTTGAAATTCCTGGAGATAAAACGAGTGAAGAAGTGTCTGATAGAGCTAAATTCTACACGAATTACTTTACTGTAGCATTTGATGAAGGGACAGATATTGTGACGATAACTATGGTTGATAACTCTCCATCAAGTAGAACCATCATTTCGCGTTTTTTAATGTCTTCTGGTTTTCGTATGGTAAGAGTGGGGGATGAGGAATTGAAAATGATTGATTTTACAGCTCAATACTTAAAATAGATACAGAATAAAAATATTTTTTGTTAGCCTTGTTCAATGAGCAAGGCTTTTTTTATTGAGTATATTTAGGGTAAAATTACCATAATGAAATATACACTAATGTTAATGATTACTGGGCTGCTAGTGTCATGTAGTTCTGAAGCTCAAGAAAAAGAAAAAAATAAGGATAAAACTGTAGTGAATAATGAGTTGGCATCATCTTCTTACGGTCCTGTTTCTGTTTCTGTTGATGAAGCGATTTCTGTGAACGAGTTACTAATTTCTCATGAAGGAAAGAAGGTCGCCGAGGAGTATACCTTTGAAGCGGAAATTGTAGAGGTTTGCTCTAAAGCTGGATGCTGGGTTACTATAGATAAAGGGGATGGAGAAACATTCATGGTTCGTTTTAAGGATCACTTTACAATTCCAACAGACACTAAGCCTGGAACTAAGGCAGTCTTTCATGGTGTAGCTATGAATGATGTAATTCCAGTTGATATGTTGCGTCACTTTGCTGAAGATGCAGGGAAAACGGAGGAGGAAATTTTGAAGATTACGGAAGATAAGTTTGATCTTAATTTTACCGCAGACGGAATTCTGATTTTGAAATAGTATTAATAGTATATAAAAAGGGCGGTATCAATTGATTCCGCCCTTTTTTCTTTTTTTCTAGTTTGAATTAGAAGCAATATTCATTTGCTTCTATCATTTTGGAGGCAATTAATTGTCGAGCTTCTTTAGGGTTGAACGGTTCTGTTTTTGTGAATCGCTTTAATCCCATTAACATCATTTTGAGTTCGTCTCCTTCAGCAAAGGAATTTAGTGCATCTTTCCCTGCTTTGTTCATTTTATCAGCAGTGTCATAGAAATAAGTTTTAACCATTGCTATCTGTGGAGCGCAAGCTTCCTCTCCTTTAGATGCTATCATCTGTTCAACACGTAATAGAGCGGATTCAGCTAGATATGTCCAAATCGATAGATCAGCAATATTCATTAGAACTTCTTGCTCTTTAGATAGGCTTTGCATAAGTTTTTGTACAGCAGATCCGGCTACCATGAGAATCGTCTTTTTAAAGCCTTTCAAGTATGCTTTTTCATTGCCAAGAACTCCAGTGGGTTTATCTCCAAAATCTGGAATGCTCATAAGTTCACTCGCAACTTGCATTGCAGGCCCCATTAAATCAAGTTCACCTTTCATTGCGCGTTTAAGAACCATATCAACTGTTAGGAGTCTGTTGATTTCATTTGTTCCTTCAAAAATTCGATTGATGCGTGCATCTCGATATGCTCTTTCAACACTTGATTCTGCTGAGAATCCCATCCCTCCATAGATTTGAACTGCTTCGTCTACGACGTAGTCAAGGGCTTCCGACCCGGCAACTTTTATGATCGCACATTCAGGGGCAAAAAGCTCAATACCTTTAAGTGTGGCTTCTCCTTTCTCCATCCCTTCTCCAATTAACCCATTTATGGCGTCATCAATGTTTTGTGCAGCTCGATATACGGCTGATTCAGCAACGAATGTTTTTATTGATTGCTCTGCTAATTTGTATCGTATGGCACCATACTTGGAAATGGCGCGACCAAACTGCTCTCTCTCGTTTGAATATTTTATAGAGTCCGTTATTGCAGCTTTTGAGCCTCCAACTACACCGGCTCCGAGTTTTATGCGGCCGATGTTAAGGATGTTAAGGGCGATTTTAAATCCATTTTCTCGAGTAGAGAGCATATTTTCAACGGGAACTTTAACATTGTTAAAGAATACTTGACGAGTGGAAGATCCTTTGATTCCCATTTTCTTTTCTTCAGGATTGAGAGAGATTCCTTCTGAGTCAGCATCCACAATGAAGGCTGTTAACTTAGAGTCGTCATCAATCTTTGCAAAAACAGTAAGGACATTGGCAAAACCCGCATTGGTAATCCACATTTTTTGTCCATTAATAACGTAATGTTTGCCGTCTTCGGTTAATGCAGCTTTTGTTTTTCCTGAGTTGGCGTCAGAGCCTGAACTTGGTTCTGTAAGACAATAGGCGGCTTTCCATTCACCAGAAGATAATTTTGGAATGTATTTTGTCCGTTGTGCTTCATTTCCATAATATAGAATGGGTAAGGTTCCAATTCCTGTGTGGGCACCGTATGCTACAGAGAAAGAGTAACCCGAACCTAAGTATTCTGTGGCAAGTAGTGACGTTTTGAAATCCATACCCATTCCTCCAAGATCTTCAGGAACGGACATTCCTAAGAGTCCTAGTTCTCCAGCTCTCTCTACTATCGAAGGCATTAAACCTTCTTCCATTTTATCAATTCTGTCTAAGTGTGGCTGCACTTCGGCTTTAATGAAGTCTTCACACATTGCTGCAATCATTCGTTGTTCTTCTGTCCAGTTTTCTGGAATGAAAATTTCTGATGCTTCAGTATCTCTGATGATAAACTCACCGCCTTTGATTGGTTTCATGGATGTTCTGATATGGTTTGTATTATTTTTAATAAAGCGAATATACAAAAAAAAGCAAATTAGTATGCATGCATAGCAATTATTTTTGAGAAATGTTGAGTTTCGATTTTGCTTAGTTGATTAAATAAATAGGTTGGCTTATGAGGGAGTGTTTGTTACATTCATGTAGATTGTTTCAAAAACCTTTTTATCTTTTGAAAGTAATTCTATGCACTTTTTAGCTTAGGAATAAAATGAAACAGGTTCGTTAGTGTTTAATAGTGAGTAGGTAATGATGAAAGCAGTTAGTTTTGTGGTTTCTATGTTTGTCTCTATGTTTTCAATGGGGCAAACTGATAGTATTGCATCCGTTGTAAATCAGATGAATGGGGTTAGTTATGTGTCAATTCATAAAAAGCTGGATTCTATGGATATTGTTTCTGTGCAGGATGTGGGGGCAAACTGGGTGTCGGTAGTTCCGTTTTCTTATATGAAATCAGGTCGTTTTCCTGAACTTCATTATGATCAAGATTGGTTTTGTTATGGAGACAGGCTTAATGGTGTTGGTGAAATTGTTCGAGATGCTAAGGTGAATGGTTTAAAGGTGTTGGTAAAACCTCAGGTATGGGTTTCTGAGAGTTTTTATACCGGGAAAATTTCAATGAAAAAGGATAAGAATTGGCGAAAATATGAAAATCAATATTCGGAATACATTTTGGCTTTTGCAAAGGTTGCAGAAGAAGAGGGGGCTGATATGTTTTGCGTTGGAACTGAGATGAAGAGATTTGTATGTGAACGACCTCGTTTTTGGAATAGGCTTATTCGTGATGTAAGATTGGTTTTTTCTGGAGAACTAATTTATGCCGCTAATTGGGATGATTATGAATCGGTACCTTTTTGGAAGAAGCTGGATTATATTGGAGTGGATGCATATTTTCCAATTTCTAAGAATAAAGAACCTACAATTAAAGAATTAAAAGAAGGCTGGAAGTCTATTGTTGCTAGTATGGATTCGTTGGGTAAGTATTATGATAAGAAGATTGTTCTGACTGAATATGGTTATCGCAGTATTCAGGGATGTGCAATTCATCCGTGGGATTATGATAAAAATGAGAGTTCAAATGAGCGAGCTCAAGTAAATGCTTTGGAAGCATTGTATCAAGTTATATGGGGGCATAACCAGTTTACAGGTGGTTTCCTTTGGAAGTGGCATCTTGATCATTCTTCTGCGGGAGGATCAATGAACACGATGTTCACTGTTCAGAATAAAATGGCGGAAAAAACAGTGATGAAGTATTATAGAAGTTCCAAGAACTAAATAATACGTTGATCTTTATTTTAAGAGTACTATCGAGCAATCCCTATTTTAATTTTTTTACCTTTCATACGTTGATCTCTAACTTTTTGAAGTGTTGCTTTGACTTTAGGTCGTGCAACAGCTACATATGAGAAGTGATCTTTCACATCAATTTTTCCAACTTCATGCTTTTGTAATTGACCTACTTTTGATAGGAAGCCTACTATGTCGATTTTATTGATCTTTTCTTTTTTTCCTCCTCCAACAAAAAGTGTATCCCATAAGGGAGTGCAATCCATATTTTGGTTCGCATTATACGTTTCTTCTGGTCGTTCAACATATTCGGGCAGTTGCTGATGTTCATTCATGAAGAGGTACGAATTTCCTGTTTTCCCCATTCGCGCAGTTCGCCCTTTTCTATGAATATATGCACTTTCACTACCTGGATATTGATAATGAACAACATGCTGAATGTCATCGATGTCAATTCCTCTAGCCCCTAGATCTGTACAGACAATTACATTTGTTGTTCCGTTCGCAAATTTGATTAACTCGCGTTCTCTTAAATCTTGCTTCATACCACCATGATAGCAGCTAACAATTAATCCAGAGTCTTCTAGAAAATCTGCTACATCCTCGGTAACTTCTCTATAGTTTACGAAAATGATGGATTTTTCTAACCCAAAAGAAATAATCGTTTCAGCTAAAGATTGTAAAAGATCTCCTTTGAAAGGGACTAGATATTCATTGATGATCGGCTGTTCTATTTCATATAGGTAATTTAATACTTTAGGGGTCCGCATATTTAGAAATGCAGGTAGTTCTTGCATATCTGTAGCGGATGTTAATACTGTATGATCTAATCGTTGGAATTCATGTCGAATAGTTGTCATATCGTTTGTGAATCCAAACTCTAAACATTTATCGAACTCATCAATTACGAGAAATCTTGTTCTCTTAAGATTCGCATGTTCACGACGGATATGATCACAAAGTCTTCCAGGGGTAGCAACAATTACACTTGGTGTTTCTGATAGGCTATTTCTTTCAGACTTTGTGGAATGTCCACCATAACAAGCTGTTATTTTGTATCCGCTTTTTAATGATTTGAATACTTCTTCAATTTGTAAGCAAAGTTCACGAGTCGGGGCAAGAATAACTGCTTGCGTATCTTTGTTCTCGGGATCAAGATTTTCTAATAAGGAAAGAAGAAAAGCAATTGTTTTTCCTGATCCTGTTTGAGAAAGTAATACAACTTGATTGTTTTCTCGACACGCCTCAACACACGCTTGTTGAATTTCTAATAGTTCCGTGTGACCCGCTGACTTCAGCGCACGTTGAATGGTAGTACTCATATACTGTAAAAAAAATTAGATCATTTCGATCACACCAGCGGCACCTTGTCCAGTTCCAACACACATTGTAACCACTCCATATTTCTGATTTCGTCGTTTCAATTCATTCATTATCTGTACCGATAGCTTTGCTCCTGTACATCCTAATGGGTGTCCTAGAGCAATTGCTCCGCCATTAACGTTCACAATATCGGGATTTAATCCCGCTTCACGAATAACAGCCACAGATTGTGACGCAAAAGCTTCATTTAATTCAAAAATAGAGATGTCGTCTTGAGACAATCCCGCAGCTTTAATTGCTTTAGGAATTGCGGTTACAGGTCCAATTCCCATGATTCTAGGTTCTACACCAACTACGCTGTATGATGCTAGTCGAGCTACAGGTTCAAGATTTAATTCTTTCACCATATCTTCCGACATTACTAAACAAAATGCTGCGCCATCAGAGGTTTGAGATGAGTTTCCTGCAGTTACTGATCCGTTGCTTGCAAAAACTGGACGTAAACGACCTAGTCCAGCCATGTTGCTGGCGCGTGGTCCTTCATCAGTATCTACTACGTAATTCTCTTCCTGTCGCTTTTCATTTTTGTCCAGAAAAATACGATTTACACTTATTGGTACGATGTCATCTTTAAATTTTCCTGATTTTATTGCCTCAATGGCTTTTGCATGTGATTTTACAGCGAATTCATCTTGCTCTTCGCGGGAAATCCCATATTGGTTAGCAACAGCTTCGGCAGTAAGTCCCATTCCCCAGTACCAATTTGGGTTATCTTTTCCTACTTTGGCGTTTGGAACAATTCTCCATCCGCCCATTGCCATTACAGACATTGATTCTACTCCTCCAGCAATAATGCAATCCGCCATTCCAGACTCAATTTTTGCTGTGGCAATAGCGATTGTTTCTAATCCTGATGAACAGTATCGGTTTACAGTCATTCCTGGTACTTTGTCTGTGTTTAATCCCATAAGTGAAATCATCCGACCGATGTTTAATCCCTGCTCTGCTTCGGGGGTTGCATTCCCAACGATTACATCGTCAATACGATCTTTATCTAGTTGTGGGACTTCATCCATGATATGTTTTATTACATCTGCTGCCAAGTCGTCTGGACGATAAAATCTAAATCCTCCACGACCTGCTTTTCCTGTTGCTGTTCTATATCCTGTAACTATATATGCTCTTTTCATTGTCTTTTTATTTAAGATGCTAGATCTAAATGTTAGTCATACTAACTTCTTTATTTCTTACTTCTATCTCTTTAAGCGATTACCTATCAGGTTGTTATTGCGTCCTTAAAAAGTGATGGTTAATTTTCTAATTCCTCAATACTTTTCCTGATTTAACTATACTCTCTAGTCGTTCAAGGGTTTTTCGTTCAGTACATAGTTCTAAGAATGCTTTCCTTTCTAGGTCAAGTAGGTATTGTTCCGATACCTTTGTGTTTTCAGAAATATCCCCACCGCAAAGAACGAATCCTAGTTTTTCGGAAATAACTCCATCATGTTCTGACATGTAGTTTCCTGAAAGCATCGAGTTAGCTCCAACATAAACAATTCCAAGTCCTTCTTGTCCTAGTATTGTAATGTTCTTTTCTCGTTTAGGGGCAATATATCCTTCCTGTATCATCGCTATACAGGCTTCTTTAGCACGGGTTAATTGATGTTCACGACTTATTACCACTTCGTCTTGTCCTTCACGTAAATATCCTAGATCAAAGGCTTCATAGGCTGAAGTAGAAACTTTTGCTTGACCAATTGTTAAGAATCGTTCTCTTAATCGATTGATTTTAATATCTCCTGTGTGAAGCTCTTCCGAAAGACGTTTAGTGAATTCTTTCGATCCTCCGCCACCTGGGATGAGACCAACGCCAAATTCAACTAGTCCCATATAGAGCTCAGCATGAGCTATAACTTTATCGGCATGCATGGAAAGTTCACAACCTCCTCCTAAGGCCATGTTGTGAGGAGCAACAATTACTGGAATGTTAGAGTATCTAACACGCATCATTGTGTCCTGAAAGGCCTTTACTGCATAGTTTAATTCATCAAAATCTTGCTCAATTGCCATCATAAAAATCATTCCAACATTGGCTCCAGCTGAGAAGTTTTGCCCATTATTAGAAATGATTAATCCTTGGTGGTCTTTTTCCGCAAGGTCTAATGCTTTGTTAATTCCTTCAATAACTCCACCGCCAATCGTATTCATTTTTGTGTGGAATTCGAGATTTAGAACGCCATCGCCAAGATCTACGATTGTAGTGTCTGAATTACCCCAAACCTTATTCTCATCGCGTAATGTTTCAAGCATCACAATGTTTTCAGTTCCAGGAATGGTTTTATAAGATTTGGAAATGGTATCGTAATACATTCTTTGTCCTTTTTCGGACTTATAGAAAGATGTGAATCCAGCAGATTTCATTTCTTCAACCCAAGCAGCTACTTGTTTATTCTCTGCTTCAATTAATTTTAATCCTTGATCAATTCCAAGAATATCCCAAGTTTCAAAAGGTCCAAGCTCCCATCCAAAACCTGCTTTTAAA
>JAKVAS010000115.1 GCA_022448165.1 Crocinitomicaceae bacterium
AAGTTCCGGCGCAAAGAATGATTGATTTTATTGAAGGAAAAGTTTCTGAGGATTTACCAGTAACATCTTATCAACCAGGATTAACAAGTGTAGATTTGAATCGGATTTTACCGAAAATGATTTCAAAACGCCTGCGTGGTGCGTTTAAAGAGTTTGATCGAAAAATGCGTGGATATTTAACGAATGAAGCTGTTTTACATGCACCTGAGTCTCGAACTTCATCTCCAATTCAAATTCCTAGAGAAGAAAATTTACAGCATCCTGATGTCAAAGGGTTGTTTCCTTGTGCGGAAGGTGCTGGATATGCTGGTGGTATTATTTCTGCGGCAATTGATGGAATGAAATGTATTCAGCAAATTATTGAAGAAGAATCTATTTCGTCATAATAGCTAAAAGAATCCCTGTTGCGATAGATGCATTTAATGATTCGGCGCCACCAATTCTAGGTATAAAAACAGGGTTTTTAATGAAAGGTTTTACTTGTTCTGTAATTCCTTTCCCTTCATTTCCTATAACTAAAATACATTCACTTTGAATGTCTTGATCGTAAACATTTTCCCCGTCGAGTAAAGCACCATAAATAGGCAAAGTTGATTTATTCAAAAAATTGCTTAAATCTAGATATTCTACAGGGATTCGGAATAAAGATCCCATACTTGATTGGATTACTTTTGAATTGAAGCAGTCAACAGTTTCGTTGGAACATACAATTTTATCCACTCCAAACCAGTCAGCTGTTCGAATGATAGTTCCTAGGTTACCTGGATCCTGAATCCCATCTAAGGCAAGTATGAAATTACCTTGAATAGAAGGGAAAGAAGGTTTTTTAACAACAGCAATCATTGTCGGGGGAGTCTTAAGATTGCTAATTTCCTTCAAAATTGATGATTCAATATTGAAAACTTCAATATTAGAATGGATAGATTCGGTACTACATGCTAAAAGAATACTTTCAGGAAAATTAGATAATATTTCCTCGACCATTTTTTTACCTTCAACCACGAATACATCCTCTGCATCTCGGTTTTTCTTCAATCGTAATGATCGAATCCACTTAATCTTATTTTTAGAGAGGGCTTGCACGTTAGCTTTTATTATTTTTGTTCAGCAAAAGTTGATTACTGTTGAAGCTCAAACATACATATATTCTTTTAATATTCGTCTTTCTTGCTGCTGCGTGCAGACAAACGAAATATGTCCCAAAAGGAAAATATTTATTAAAAAAGAATATCGTACTTACATCAGGAGATGATCTTGATAAAGACGAATTAGAAGAAATTCTCCGTCAACAACCCAATTATAGAAGTTTAGGAATTAAATGGAAGCTACTCGCGTATAATATGATCGATTCTGGAAGAGTCGCTAATAAGAGACATCGCAAGAATATTAAACTTCATTTAAAGAACAATAAGAGGAGGCAGAGAGAAAAAGAAATAAATAAGCGCCGTATCATGAAAGCAAGAGCTAAAAATGATACTGTTTATACTGAAAAGATTATACCGTTAAAAGATACGGTTAATCCTAAGATGTTTTTCCGAGAATGGTATAAGTATAAAATTGGTAAGCCTCCTGTGGTTTTTGATAGTATTCCGTTTGAGAAGAGTGTTGAGCAATTGAATGCATTTTTACGTAAGCGTGGTTATTACTATGGAAACGTGACAAGTTTGATAAAGTATAAGCAGAATAAAAAAGCCGTAGTCACATATTACGTTGAGCCTGGTCCGAAATACATGGTTGATAGCGTTTATGTAATTTGTGATAATCCAGGAGTATTATCTCGTTATTCTCGGTTTCTTCAATCACTTGAGAAAACTCCATTTTTGAACGAAGCTTTTGATAGTGACGATTTGGATGATTTTCGAGATGATGTTTCAAAGTATATGAGAGACGAAGCACTATTTGGGTTTAGTTCTAATCATATTCGATATTTAGCGGATACCAATCGTACTAAAATGACGGTAACTTTGGGGATTAGATTTCAAGATCGTTTGCTAAAGTCTGAATTGCACAGAGATAGCTTGATAAAGGTTAAGCATGCTACTACGAGAATTAGAAATGTCTATTTTCATATATCTGATACTTCAATGTTTGAAGGTTCTTTTAAGGATAAAATGAAGTCGCTTGGATTGGATGAGTTTGATGGTCAGTTTGTAAATACCATGAACACTTATAGGTACCAAGAGATTAAGAAACGTAAGAGTAATGAATTGGAGCCTGAAAGGATGGCTACTTTTAAGTTTAATGGTGCTTTATTTGTTAAACCGTCGGTAATTGAGACGCAAAACTACTTGGAAGAAACTCGTTACTATCAGGAAAAATATGTAGAACAAAGTTATACAAGATTGCTTCAACTAGGTTTATTTAAAGCAATTAAGACTGAATTGATTGAGATTAGAGAGGATCATGTGGTTGATGTGCATCATTATTTGGTCCCAGCGAAACGGCAGAGTTTTAGTTTAGAGCCAAAAGCGACCAATTCAAATGGGTTTATTGGGGTTTCGGCGTCCGTCAATTATACGAATAGAAATTTATTTAGGGGAGGAGAGAAGTTAACGCTTGCTTTTTCCGGTGGATTTGAGTCACAGCCCCCCGTTTTTGATGAAACAGTAGATGGACAAAGTATACAGACAGCTGGACGTAGTTTTAATACGTTTGAATTTGGGCCTTCTTTGGGGCTTGAAATTCCAGGTTTATTTCCGGTTAAATCAACTTTGTTTTCTAAGCGTCATCTACCGAAAACGGAGATGTCTGTAGCATACAACTTTCAGCGAAGGGATGCTTTTACTCGAGGTACTTTTCAGTTGAATTATTTATGGAAGTTTACTGTTGAGAGAACACAGGAGTTTACCCTTGGATTACCAGGTGCATCAGTTCTTAAATTTGTGAGTATTACTAAAAAGGATGAATTTCAAAATACTCTTGATAACTTAAATGATTTGTTCTTACAGAATGCCTACAGTAGACAGTTTATTTGGCAGGATTTAAAATTGGGATTTGTCTATAATTCGAGAAATAAAGAACGACGAAATACACGATCTGGAAAAAAACAGAGTCAGTTATATTTTAGTTCTACTTTAGATGTTGCTGGAAACATACTTTCTGCGTTTAAGAAATATCAAGATACATTAAATGGGCAAAGTACTTTTCTAGGAGTTGGTTATTCGCAGTTTTCTCGAATAGATAATGAATTGATTGTATCGAAACCATTCAAAGAGGGAAGGAGTGTTCATTTAAAAATAAGCGCGGGAGGAGGGCTTCCTTATGGTAATTCATCTACTTCACTTCCGTATGATTATAGCTTCTTTGCAGGTGGAGCAAATGACAATAGAGGGTGGCGTGCACGGGCATTAGGACCAGGAACATATAAATATTATTTAGATACAAATCGAGCAGGGACGCAAATTGGAGATATTCGAGTAGGTGGCTCCGCAGAATATAGATTTTCTTTTAATTCGTTTTTTCAAGGTGCATTTTTCTTGGATGCAGGAAACATTTGGACAATTAATAATGATGAAAATCGAGTAGGAGGACAAATTTCGAAGAATTGGTATAAAGAGATTGCATTAGCGACAGGAGTTGGGCTTAGAATGGACTTCGATTATTTTATTGTTCGTATCGATCTTGGCTTTCCAATTCGAAACCCTGCACTTCCTGATGGAGCAAAATGGCTTTTTTCGCCTAGAGAAAATTATTATGCGGAGGGAATGGCAGTATTTGGACCTGGTTATGTTACTATTTTACCTGCTCCATTTTCACCACATCTTCATTTTGGAATTGGTTATCCATTTTAATAAGTGTGATATCCTCCTAAGGCTGAGATTTGAATAATTAATCTTATTCGAGAACTTTTAACTTGGCAAATCTAAGTAGAACCGTTTTTGACCCGTGTCGAGGGAAGAAAATAGTAGCTTTTACATCGGCTCCCTGTCCTTCAAGTTTCGTAACTTTTCCTTTTCCAAAACGGTCATGTTCAACGTTGTATCCTACTTTAAGGTTTGAGGGAGAGTGTGAGGAGCCATTGCTTCTACCAGAACTTGGTCCAGATGACATTTTCTTCATCGGCTTAAGAGACCTTGTTTCCTTATTTAGTGGTTTGTTTAATCCGCCTACATAGTTCTCCCGAAAACTAACACCTCCAGATAATGATCGTCCGCCGCCACGTGTTGGAGCTTCAAATTTTAAAAAGGTACTGTCAATTTCATCAATGAAACGACTCGGTTCACAAGTAATTAGATTTCCCCATTGAAATCTCGAAGTTGCATAAGAAAGGGTGCATGTGATCTTTGCACGAGTGACTGCCACATAGAACAAACGTCTTTCCTCTTCAAGTTCTGTGCGAGAATTTAATGATAATTGTGAAGGAAAAAGGTTCTCTTCTAATCCAACAAGATAAACATGTGGAAACTCTAACCCTTTACTGGAATGAATAGTCATCATTGTTACATGGTTTCTATCTTCTCCTTCATCTTGATCAGAATCTGTAAGTAAAGCAACATCTAACATAAATTCAGAAAGAGCCTTAGATTCTCCGTCCTCTCTAGACATGGTAAACTCCTTGATACCCGTTAATAATTCTTCAACGTTTTGATAACGCTCCACTTCTTCAGGTCCTTTGTCTTTATCAGTATGAAGTTCTTTTAGAATTCCTGATGCTTTTGCAATTTCCTTTGCTAATGCATAAGCATCCATTGTATCAATTTGAGCCCTAAAACTCTTGATCATAGTAACGAAGAGAGATATTTTATTCTTTGCTCCGGTATTTATTGATACAGGATAACGATTAAAGTCTGAAATGACATCCCATGGACTTACACCATATTGATTTGCCGCGATTATTACATTTTGAAAGGATGTCTGTCCAATTCCACGTTTAGGATAATTGATTACACGCTTCAATGCTTCTTCATCATGATGATTTGATGTCAATCGAAAATAAGAAAGAAGATCCTTGATTTCTTTTCTTTGATAGAAAGATAAACCACCATAAATTTTATAAGGAATATTAAGTTTCCTTAAAGCTTCCTCGAAAGAACGAGACTGTCTATTGGTACGGTAGAGAATCGCAAAATCGTTATACATTAAACCATCACCTTTGCTCTTGTCAAAAATACGATTGGTAACTACTTTGCCTTCTTCATTGTCAGTAAGAGTTCTAATGACATTGATCTTTTCACCGTCACCATTATCTGTCCAAACAGTTTTTTGAATTTGATCTTTGTTTTTTGCAATTACACCATTGGCAGCCTCAACAATGTTTTTTGTACTACGGTAATTTTGTTCTAGTTTAAACAGTTTAAAATCTGGATAATCACGCTTAAAATTTAAAATATTTTGGATGTTTGCTCCTCGGAATGAATAAATACTTTGTGCATCATCACCAACAACACATATGTTTTCATAAACAGCAGCTAGTTTCTTAACAATCAGGTACTGGGCATAGTTCGTATCTTGATACTCATCTACAAGAATATATTTGAATTTTTGTTGATAGTGAGCCAAAACATCTGGAAAATCACGCATAAGGACATTTGTTTTATATAACAAATCATCAAAATCCATTGCCCCTGCATTAAAACAACGGTTTGCATAATTGAGGTATATTTTTGCCATTTCTGGTCGCTTTGCCATTTTGTCCTCGGCAATTATATCTGCGTTTTGAGCGTAGGCTTGAGGTGATATTAAGTTGTTTTTTGCAGAAGAAATTCGTCCTAGCACATTTCCAGGTTTGTATGCTTTGTCGTCAAGGTTTAAGTCTTTAATAATTGATTTTAATAAACTTTTAGAATCTTGAGTATCGTAAATTGTAAAATTACTAGGGTAACCTAAACGGTCAGCATTGTAACGTAAAATTCTTGAAAAAACAGAGTGAAAGGTTCCCATGGTTATATTTCGAGCTTCTCCGCCACCAACTATAGACCCAATTCGTTCTGTCATTTCTCGAGCAGCCTTATTGGTAAAGGTGAGTGCCATAATGTTAAACGGATCAATTCCTTGTTCCATCATGTGAGCAATACGAAAAGTTAATACACGGGTTTTTCCAGATCCTGCACCTGCAATCACCATTGTCGGTCCGTAAATGTTCTTTACAGCATTTCGCTGACTTTCATTTAACTCATCTAAGTATCCCATGTTTTACGCTCCGTTTCGAATGTTTATTTGAAGATTCAAATATACATAAAAGCTAGGGCGGAAGAAACGAGAATTGGAAAAAACGGGAGGATCTTTGTGTAGTTTTGATTTATTACTCTTGATTAGATTAGAACATAGGAATTACAGCTTACGAATCGAAGGAAAAAAAAGCAGAAAATTTTCAATAGTACCTTATAAGGAAGGAATGTAGGATTTATAGGTCAATAGATTTCAATAGTGAGATTCTGAAAGAAGATGCCGAGTCTATTCAATTAATTATTAATTTTGGCGTCCATAACTGATAAAAAAATTGAAGATGAGTCACGGAATAAAGCCTGGAGTTGCTACAGGAGACGAAGTTCAAAAAGTCTTTGCATATGCCAAGGAAAAAGGATTTGCTTTGCCTGCGGTAAATGTTACAAATACAAGTACGGTTAACGCCGTGATGGAATCAGCAGCAAAGCTAAATGCGCCTGTTATTATTCAATTCTCGAATGGAGGAGCTCAATTTTTTGCAGGAAAAGGACTGTCAAATGAAAATGAAGCTGCAGCTATTGCAGGTGGTGTTTCAGGTGCAAAACATGTTCATGCAATGGCGGAATTGTATGGAGCAACGGTTATTCTTCATACTGATCATGCGGCAAAGAAGCTGCTTCCTTGGATAGATGGCTTGCTTACGGCTGGAGAGGAGTTTTATGCTGAGACGGGAAAGTCATTATACAGTTCTCACATGATTGACCTTTCAGAAGAATCTCTTGAAGAGAATATTGAAATTTGTAAGAACTACCTTGAGCGAATGAGCAAAATAGGAATGACTTTAGAGATTGAGCTAGGAATTACAGGGGGAGAAGAAGACGGAGTTGATAACTCAGATGTTGATATCTCGAAACTTTATACTCAACCTGAAGAGGTTGCGTTTGCATACGAGGAATTAAGTAAGGTTTCCGATAAGTTCACAATTGCTGCGGCATTTGGAAATGTACATGGGGTTTACAAACCTGGGAATGTTGTGTTGACTCCTAAAATTTTGAAAAATTCTCAAGAATACATTCAGGAAAAATATAACACAAGTGCTAATCCTGTTGATTTTGTATTTCATGGGGGGTCAGGATCGACATTCGAAGAAATTCGTGAGGCTATTGGATATGGAGTTATTAAAATGAACATCGATACAGATTTGCAATTTGCCTTTACGGAGGGAACTAGAGATTATATCGCGGGGAAAATGGACTACCTAAGGACTCAAATTGGAAACCCAGAAGGGGAAGAGGTACCAAACAAAAAATATTACGATCCAAGAAAATGGATCAGAGCTGGAGAGTTAACATTTATTGATCGTTTAGAGAAATCGTTTAACGATTTAAACAATGTTAATACGCTTTAATAATTAGAAGAATTAATTAGATCTTTTTAACTTAAAGATGTAATTACCAAAATCAGAAATATGAGTTGGTTTAAAAGAGATAAAGAGGGAATTACTACTTCGACAAAAGAGAAGAAGGAAACTCCTGAAGGTTTGTGGAAAAAGTGTTCAAATTGTAAAACAATTTTCGCTTCGGATGATTTACAAAAGAACTATTATGTATGTGATCGTTGTAATCACCACGAAAGAATTGGTTCAAATGAGTATTTCCAAATATTGTTTGATAAAGGTGAATACACTGAGCTAAATGCAAAGTTGACTTCTGGCGATCCTCTAAAATTTGAGGATACAAAGAAATATACTGAACGCGTTAAAGCATCTCAGAATAAAACAGGATTAACAGATGCGATCCGTACGGCGAAAGGAAAGCTTAATGGTGAAGATTTTGTAATTGCTGCAATGGACTTTTCATTTATTGGAGGTTCTATGGGATCAGTAATGGGTGAGAAAATTGCTAGAGCAATTGACGAAGCAATAAAGTCAAAATGTCCATTTATGATTATTTCGAAATCAGGAGGTGCTCGAATGATGGAAGCTGGATTATCATTAATGCAAATGGCAAAAGTTTCAGGAAAGCTTGGACAATTGGCGGAAAATCAATTACCATATATTTCTTTCTTAACAGATCCTACTACAGGTGGGGTTACGGCATCGTTTGCTATGCTTGGAGATATAAATATTGCTGAACCAGACGCTTTAATTGCTTTTGCTGGACCACGAGTTGTACGTGAGACTATTGGTCGTGATCTTCCCGATGGTTTCCAAAAATCAGAATTTGTATTGGAACACGGTTTCTTAGATTATATTGTAGAACGTCCTCAGCTAAAAGAAACATTAGCACTTTCGTTAAAGTTCTTTAGGTCATAGGAAAATTTAGATACAGAAAATTGGAAAGCAGGTATTGAAATTATTCAGTACCTGTTTTCGTTTTAGGTATATAAGAATAGAGTTTACTGAATTCTAATGATGATATTGATCTACTAACGTTACAATTAAAAATAATTTTCTTAGGCCACCTAGATACTTTTTGTATAAATCTCAGGAATTAAATGTAAAATCATTGAATTAATTTTCCATATTGCTCTAACTATGATTTAAATGTATATCTTTGCAGCGTCTAATCTATAAAGTAGGTTAGCATACATAAAAATCATTTATAATAATATTGGAATGTATTTAGATTCAAAAACAAAAAAAGAGATCTTTGCAAAACACGGAGGATCAGAAACAAACACAGGATCTTCTGAAGGTCAAATCGCATTGTTCACTTATAGAATTGCTCACCTTACTGAGCATTTAAAAAAGAACCGTAAAGATTACGGAACACAAAGATCACTGCAATTGTTGGTAGGTAAGCGTAGAAGCTTACTTGATTATTTGAAAGCAAAGGATATCGAAAGATATCGTGCAATTGTGAAGGAACTTGGTCTACGTCGTTAAGATCTTACACATATAATATTTTTAGAGGGGGCATTCGATTTTATCGACTGCCCTTCTTTTGTTAAAACCTTAGATGAGGCGTTCGTACCGCCATTATGTGCGAAAGAGAGAATAGGTCTCTCGATTAATAAGTAAATAAATAAATATGAATATTGGAATAAAAAAGTCCATCATTACTGGAGGAAAAGAGATCTCCATTGAGACTGGAAAGTTGGCTAAACAAGCTGATGGTTCGGTAGTGTTACGAATGGGCGACACAATGATTCTTGCAACGGTAGTTGCAGCAAAAGAGGCGAGAGAAGGAGTTGACTTCTTGCCGTTAACAGTAGATTACAAAGAAAAATTCGCA
>JAKVAS010000116.1 GCA_022448165.1 Crocinitomicaceae bacterium
GACCAGATGGCATGAAAAACATTGCCAAACATGTTCATTCTTTGGCAACGAAAACTGCAGAAGGATTAAAAGGAATGGGAATTGAAATTGGATCGGAGAATTTCTTTGACACAATTTGGGTTAAAAATGTTTCTTGTTCAGCTATTCAATCCGTTGCAGAATCACATAAGATGAACTTCAATTATATCAACGATTCTGAATTAACAATTAGTTTCGGAGAACCGCATACAATTGAAGATGTAACAACAATACTATCTGTTTTCGGTCAAATTAATGGAAAGAAGCCTTCCAAAGTAACAAAAGAAAATGCTTTTTCTTTGAAAAGTGACTACCTTAGAACGGGAGCTATACTTACACATAAAACCTTTAACAGCTTCCATTCAGAATCAAAGATGATGCGTTACTTGAAGCGCTTAGAAAATAAAGATCTTTCTCTTGTTCACAGTATGATTCCATTAGGATCTTGTACTATGAAACTAAATGCAGCATCAGAATTAATTCCAATTACGAATCCAAACTTTTCAAACATGCACCCATTTGCACCTGTAAATCAGGCTGAGGGTTACCATGAAATGTTTAAGGAATTAGAAAAAGATCTATGCGAGTGTACTGGTTTCGCTGCAATGTCTTTGCAACCGAACTCTGGAGCTCAAGGAGAGTATGCAGGATTAATGGTTATTAAGGCTTACCATGAATCACGTGGAGATATGAACAGAAATGTCATGATCATCCCTTCCTCTGCTCATGGAACAAATCCAGCATCGGCTGTAATGGCCGGATTCAAAGTAATAGTAACCGGTTGCGATGAACACGGAAACATTAACATTGAAGAACTTCGTGAAAAAGCTACGGAGCTAAAAGATACTTTAGGAGGATTGATGGTAACCTATCCATCTACTCATGGTGTTTACGAAGAAGGCATCAAAGAAATTACCTCTATCATTCATGAAAACGGTGGTCAAGTATACATGGATGGCGCAAACATGAATGCCCAAGTAGGATTAACAAATCCAGGGAATATTGGAGCGGATGTTTGCCACTTGAATTTACACAAAACATTTGCAATCCCTCACGGTGGTGGAGGACCTGGAATGGGTCCAATTGGCGTGGCCGCACATTTAGCCCCATTCCTCCCGGGATCCAAACTAATCAAAGCTGGGGGAGAAAAAGCAATTAACGCTATTTCATCAGCTCCTTACGGAAGTGCTTTGATTCTTTTGATTTCATACGCATACATTAAAATGCTTGGTTCAAAGGGCTTAAAACACTCAACAGAGGCTGCTATCTTGAATGCAAATTATATTGCAACTGAGTTAAGCGGACACTATAAGACTTTATATTCCGGTAAAAACGGAACTGTTGCTCATGAGATGATTATCGATTGTCGTGAGTTTAAGAAAACAGCAGACATTGAAGTTGCAGATATTGCAAAACGTCTTATTGATTATGGTTTCCACGCACCAACGGTTTCCTTCCCAGTTGCTGGAACTTTAATGATAGAACCAACCGAGAGTGAGGATAAAGAAGAGCTAGATCGTTTTATCGAGGCGATGATTACTATCCGTAAAGAAATCAAGGAAATTGAAAGTGGTCATGCAGACAAGTCTAACAACTTGTTAAAAAATGCTCCACATACGGCTGACTGTATCATTAATCAAAATTGGGAATATCCATACTCTCCACAAGAAGCAGCATATCCAGTTGATTACTTAAAAGATTGGAAATACTGGGTGCCTGTTAGAAGAGTAGATAACGCATTCGGAGATCGAAACCTTATTTGTTCTTGCCCGAGTGTTGAGAGCTATGTAACAGTTGAAGACTAATTTTTTTCAAATGCCTCAGTAAAATTACTGAGGCATTTTTCTTTCCAATCATAGACGCTCTCAAACCGATCATCCAAAAGCCTCTGGGATTTATCACTTTTTCATCGTAGAGTATTTAATTGATTGCTTATCTTACATACATAAAACAAATACAATGTTAATATCAACAATCGAAAAAGTGCCCAACAAAGAGATTATTGAAATCCTTGGGGTTGCTCGTGGAAGCACAGTTCGAGCAAGAAGTGTAGGTAGAGATATCTTTGCTGGGCTGAAAAATCTAGTAGGAGGAGAAATCAACGAATACACAAAACTTCAAGCTCAATCAAGAGAAGAAGCTTTGCAGCGCATGCAAAAAGATGCCGAGCGTCTAGGAGCTGACGCAATTGTAAACGTTCGATTTACGACAAGTATGATTATGCAAGGAGCCTCTGAAATTCTTGCTTATGGAACCGCTGTAAAACTAGGATAATGGTAATGCATTTATTTCGTATTCTTATCAAATTTTTACCTTTTATCGTTTTTGCAACGATCTTAGGTCTATTGATTTATTTCATTGTGAAACGGATCAATGACAAGCAAAAAGAAACTTTTGAAGATAGGGACAATTAACAGCAACTTGGAGCTACACAAAACGGACTGTTTAATTGAATAAATTATTATAAAATAGAAAAGCCACCCAAAAGAGTGGCTTTTCTTATATCATTTCGTTTTTTACAATTCGAAAGCAACTTTCACTTTATCCACGTAATCCAACGCTTCCCAAGTAAACAATTCAACCTCTTTAGTTACCTGACGGCCATCTGGCGCAGTAAACGTCTTAGAAACCGTTTCATGTTTACGTCCCATGTGTCCAAACGCTGCTGTTTCAGAATACATCGGGTTTCTCAATTTCAAACGTTGCTCAATGAAATACGGACGCATATCAAAAATTTCTGAAATTTTTAATGCAATCTCTCCATCAGTTAAACCAACCTTAGAAGTCCCATAAGTATCTACGAACAATCCACATGGCTCAGCCACACCAATCGCGTAAGAAACTTGTACTAAAACCTCATCACATAAACCTGCTGCTACCATATTCTTAGCAATATGACGTGTTGCATATGCTGCTGAACGGTCAACCTTAGATGGATCTTTTCCAGAAAAAGCTCCTCCACCGTGAGCTCCTTTTCCTCCGTATGTATCAACAATAATCTTACGACCTGTTAATCCTGTATCTCCATGAGGCCCACCAATTACAAAAATCCCAGTTGGATTAATGTGATATGTAATCTCATCTGTAAACAATTTCTGTAGTTCAGGTGTCAATGAAGCCTTTACACGAGGAATTACCAATCCTACGATGTCAGATTTAATCTTCGCTAACATCACTTCTTCAGAATCAAAATCATCATGCTGCGTAGAAACAACAATCGTATCAATTCTTTGAGGAACATTATCATCAGAATATTCGATTGTTACCTGAGATTTCGCATCTGGGCGAAGATAACCGATCAATTCTGGTTCGTTATTTCTAATTTCCGAAAGCTCTTGAAGGATTTTATGCGCCAAATCCAATGCCAACGGCATATAATTTTCTGTTTCTTTCGTTGCATATCCGAACATCATCCCCTGATCTCCCGCACCTTGATCTTCAGGATTAGAACGTTCAACACCTTGGTTGATGTCTGCTGACTGATCATGAATTGCAGAAAAGATACCACAAGAATTGGCATCAAACATATATTCAGATTTCGTATATCCAATTTTAGCAATGGTCTTACGCGCAATCGATTGAACATCTAAGTATGTATTTGTTTTAACCTCACCAGCCAAAACAACCTGTCCAGTTGTAACTAGGGTTTCACAAGCAACTTTCGATGTAGGATCGAATGCCAAAAAATTATCAATTAACGCATCGGAAATTTGATCCGATACTTTATCTGGATGTCCTTCTGAAACCGACTCAGATGTAAACAAATATGACATAGAAGTATTTTTAGCTATTTCTTTCTGCGAAAATAGTAAAAATCTATTGGTTAGGAGTCGATTGCTTTTGGAATAATTCTTGTTAAGAGAGGCGTATGAACGTACGCTATTTATTCTTTATATTGCTTGTAATTCTTTTTTCAAGCTGTAACCGAAATCAAAATCATGTAAACCGTCTAGATGGTAAATGGAACGTAACCTCTACAGAACTTGTAGGGTACGGAAAAATGGACCCAGACATCATCTACGAGTTCGAGGAATGTAAATTAAAAAAAGATGACTTTTGTGAAGTTACCGTTCATAATTTCGATCTAGACCAAGTGGAATCCGGATTATTTTCTATTACGGATAGCGGACAAAAAATGCAACTATTTTCATCAAATACACTTGGATCAATCCTAGTTGAATATGATGTTGAAAAATTCCGCCTGGGTAAACTCGTTTTAACACGAGATGATGCCTCGTTTGGGGAATACTGCCGTATTGAAATGAAATGCATTCGTAATTAAACAAACCTATTTACAAGCAATAAATATCGAACATGTATCTGCGCCTAGTTTTACTAACAACTACCGTTGCATAATGTATCCATTATCCAGTGGATTAATGTCAAATAGCCAAGTATAATGGCCTATAAAGTGTGAGTTAAAAAAACCTTTCTTCTTGTCTAACAATTTAGGAATAAAAACCTGTTGAAATGGTAACAACCCCTTAGCCCTGGTCTGCGGAGCAATCCCATCAATTAAACAGGGCGATTGTACGATTTCCGTATTAAAATCACTTCCATATTGCCAAATCTCTTGCCATTCTTCAGGATTCACAGAGCCCGACGATGCGTTTTCTGGCGCAACGATATAGAACCCTCCAAAGTTTATCTTCCCTCTTAACACTTCAATAATACCTTGCGAATAAGCAAATCCCATACTATGAGCAACAAGAAATAAAGTGTCATTTTCAGAACGATTAGGAATTTCATTCAATGATTGCAAAAGATTCTTTCCAGCCACAATTCCATTTTTCTTTCGTTCCGCAAAACCTACTTTATTCGGTGTCAAATTAAGTAACTCAATCGTATTTTTATTATTTACCACTTTACACGTATGTTTCTTTAGATTTTCACACCTTTTTGGGAAAATCGTTGATAAGGTTGTAAACGAAACCAAACTTCGATGATTTGAAGTATTTACCGAAAAGTGACCATCTGCGTAAAATGTCTTACTGGGATTAATTCTTGACTGAAAAAGAAGATCAATTTCCTTCCATGGACGCCAGTAATCATATCGATCAAAATCGTAAATTAAGTTTTTCGAATTTGGAAACTCCAACCCATTATTACGGATATCAGTAAAATTCTCTTCAAATGTTTTTCCAAGTGAAGTAGGGCGATAACCATTTACAAATACGAGAACTCGTTCAGCAGGATCTTTCAATGCTAATTTCTCAGTTATTTCAGAACCAAAGTGATTATACACTTTTTGCTCTACCAACTGCTTATCTGAGTCATATTCATTTAATACAAAATAATGACTTCCAGCCACTTTCTCATATCCCAAAGCATGTAATTCAAGAGTATCTGAAGAACGAGAAAGTCGATAAACCATTTCCCCATGTTTATCAGGAAAATGATCAAAATACAAAACCCTCTTTACCTTTTTAAGAGCAACTGACTTTTGTTCCTTTATCAACAACTGTGTACTAAGTTCCTCTTCTGTAATCTTTTCATTATCATGATTTTTTGTAATTATTCGAATACACTGTCTGATAGACTTCTCTTTAAGCTCATGAATTTCACCCTCATGTATCTCATACCATTTGTATCCTTTATTAATCAGGAAAAAACATCCAATAAACAAAGTGATAAAAAAAGAAAAAGAAACCACCCGTAATCCAAAACGAACAATCCATGGCTTCTTATTCGGAGTGTTAATTCGTTCGAATAACTTTTTACGAAAAAAACGAATTAATAAAAAAATCAGTATTAGCGAGACAACACTCAACGCATTTATTCTAAAGCCAAAAATCACCATAATTGGAGTAAACAGGTAATTCGTAATATTCAGATGAATAGTATGTTGATTTCGTTTAAAAGGTCTTCGTATTGATTTTAGAAATCCATCTTCAGAAGTTTTAATATTTCCCTTCGAATCTTCTTCCCAAAAATAGAAAGCTACCACACCACTTTTTGTTTTTACATCTTCGTAATCATCATAAAACGATAAGGAATGGCAATTATGTTGAATAGACACCCATTGCTCCTTCGACAACAAAACAGAACTCGTTGAATCCGCAATTATTTTCCCGAAAATCGGAGCAATGGTATCCGAATCCATATCGCTCATCGCCCCTAAACCAAATCCTAGTTCGTGCGCTAACTCAAACTGAAAGTCTTCCAATTCAGCACTACGAATAAACCCAACTGCCTTATTTTGGACCATATACCCACCTAAAGATTCATTCACAAAGCCAGGAATCACGAACATGTAGTAGCTCGACTTCTTCTCTTCTGGATAATCTTCAAAATATTGATCTCTAATTTCGATCATTTGATCAGTATAACGATGATGGTGAGCATTCGGATTACTCATCAATTCCTTATCAAATGATTCAAATTGAAATCTTGGTTTGATAATCAAATCCAACTCTAGGTTCGCCTGATTATATATACTATTAAGGTAATTTTCAATCGAATCTTGCGATAAATCAAAAGGAACTAATGGAACTATGGTAATGCTTTCATGCAAACGAGGTTGAACAATACCGTTCATTTTTCCAACTATCTCACCTTCACAGATCACGAACAATGAATAATCTTGATTTTGCGGAGGTATGATAATTGAAATTGTATCCTTAGAGAGATATGCCAGTTCTAACTGAACCGCTTCTCCATCAATCAAAAACTGAAGTCTTCTATTTGAAAAAGGAACAACCATCCTAATTTCGGTCTCTTCATCCTCGACAACGGAAAGATAAGGCACATAATATCTAGATGAATCGGACAATTGGAAAGATTCATAGTTACGACTAATATCACCTTCTACATATTCATCAAACCCTGTTCCATCATTAGAAGATATAAATTTCACAGATGGTGCCACATTATCAGTTTGCGCCCCCCCGCAGAAACACAAAACAACTCCTATGATTAGAGTTAACAATCCTTTCAATATATTTCTCTTCACGTGGTTACAGAATTTTAGACTCTAAAGATAAAAATACGCTAGGATTCAATAATATTTAGCATTTCCAAACAAAAACCTCAACAATACACCAGAAAAGTCACTTCACTTGCACACTGAACTTCACCAACTCCTTCTGACCTGTTATTGGGTCACTTATCTCAAAGGTAACCACGCCAAACCCCTTGTTATTTTTTGGAAAAACATGTAATGCAATAAACCCTTTTTTATTCGGTTCGATTACTTTCAACTTTGCTCCTTTAGGAATTCCTATCTGACATTCGCCATAGGCGCACATGCTATAATCCCAACTTGACGGCAAGGAATTATCCACTGTTCTCCAATTTAATTGAAGTGATTTATCCGAGATATTTTTGATTTCAAACTCGGAGATATCCAATTTACCACCAACAGCAATAACGTCAAATCTCTCATTTCCTCCAATAATTTTAAAATTATACTGCCTTTCCGTCAAGCTAATGCTGATAATCCCAATTAATCCAGATATAATAAATAACCATCTCATAGCTTAATAATTTTTTTAATTACAACATATCCTTCTTCAGATATCATCTGAACAACATACGTCCCCTTCAAAAGAAGACTTTCTCCAATAATTACACTATTCTTACCTGATAAATACTTCGAAAATGGAATATCTCTTAAAATCCTACCATTAACATCGATAATTCGAATTTTAATCTTTTTAGCTTCATTTAATTTGAATTTTATCTTTGCTTCTTGATGAAATGGATTCGGAACTACTTTAAAATTAAACAGCTCTTTTTCAAACTCCTCCAAATCAACATCTCCACTTATTGACACTGGAACAACCTGTGTATTTTTAACACCCATTGTATTTAAATCAATGTAATCGAATGTGATTTCCCCTGAGAACTCCATACTAGCATCAGTAAGAACTCCATACCGCTCTCCTGGGTACAGATATACTGTATCAGAGATTTCTTCTACAGGTAGAGGACGACCGTCCGAATCAATAATTCGAGCATTTAAGGCTGGAGGAAAAAAAACTCGTAATCCACAATATCCAATGTTTGTAAGTCGAGTATAATCAATTTGATTTACCACGCTGTTAAAAGTCACATTTTCATCAATCAATTGCTGATCTGATAATCCATTTATCAAAAAGAATTGAGGCTTGTACTTCGGAATTGAAACCTGATGAATTGTAATGGTAGTATCATGATCATGTTCAAGTACTGAATCATTGTGCCAGGTTGTATCTATTTCTGAACAAAAATAAGAGTTCTCATTAGTGTATTCATATCCACCATTCCATGTTGTATTACTTCCATCAGATGGCTTTACAATAATGGAACCATACATGCCTGCCTGAACATGGATTGATGACGCAACATGACAATGATACAAATAGGTTCCAGCATGAGGCGCCTTAAAATGATAATACCCATGATCCATATGAGCAATATCGAAAGACAAATGAGGAACTCCGTCATTTTCTTGATCAACGTCTAATCCATGAAGATGCAACGTGTGTGGTGCACCTTGAGAAACATTCCAAAGGTCAATATGTACAGAATCACCCTCATTCATAATAAGAGTTGGTCCAGGTATACTTGGCTGCGCACCTAATGATTGAGCAAAACCAAACACACGAATAGTATCGTTATTAGCTAATACCTTTTCTCCTGTATTCCGCGCAATTAGAAAAAAATCTAAATCCTGTTGACTATATCCATTGAGTCCACAAAAACATGTAACAATTAATATGATAATATTCTTCATCTGTTTAATTAATTAAAAACGTTAAAAACATTCCATTAGGATAAATATTACCTCCACTAACCGCAACTAGGTTATGATCATGAACTGGATATTCTCCAGGCTGATTCGGAATCAATTCCACTGTTACAACCTCCATACTATGGACAGCAAACGTATCTTTTGATCTACCAATATGACTGGGAAACTTACTTGAATAAATAATCTCCGCATGATATCCATGGAAATGAATTGAATGAAGTGATTGTCCTGTGTTCACAATATAGATATGAATGGTATCTCCGACATTTCCAGTAACACGCGCATTTTGATCCGTGTTTATATCTGGATTGCTATTCCCATTGATAGTAAAATAATCAGGATAGTAATTAGAC
>JAKVAS010000117.1 GCA_022448165.1 Crocinitomicaceae bacterium
TATGCAATTACATGTCCTGTATCATCAACTTTTTCATACAAACGTGATTGAAAACCAATTGAATCCTGCATAAAAATTACTCCTTGGAATTCACGTCTAGAAATTCTCCACCCCCCCTGTAATGGTCTCACATCATCAGTATCATAAACATGCTTTGCCATCAAAGCTGCTTCATAGTTCGAAGGGCGTTTAGTACTGAAAAATCTATCAATATCATGGTCGGTAACATTGAATATGAAATTTGTCCTAGACAATTGACCTGGATAGCTGGCTAATCGCCCATTTTTCTCTGCAACATATTTTAAAAAATCACTATTAACTCTCATTCCAGCACGTAATTTTCTAAAAATATCAGCATTAAAATGAACACTTAGCCGATTGGCAATTTTTAATTCACTGTTCAATTCTTGCTTAAATGTTTCATATTCACTATTAGCCTTGTTTTCAATCTCTTGATTACTATAGCCATTATCCATTGGAGGCATTTGATAGCTGGGTTTGAAAAAGGGTTCGTTATTCGCACCACTCGTTTCTTCTTTATGGTACTTATTCCTTATATATTCATAAAATTCAATCGCTGCCTTAATTTTAGTTATTTTAGGATCAACAATGTCCGTAATTGACTTTGCCTTTACCTTATCTTGACCAAATTTATTCTCACTTGCTATTGCTTTGTACATAATATTCAATTATCAATTCTTACATTTCATTCGATCTATCCATTTTCGATATATTATTCCAAAAAATTCACTCTCCCCATTCCACATTCAATACTTGCTCCATCCAAGAATACTTAATCATGGCCATACCCCATTTAATTGTTGGTATCAGGACATCAAGTGCGTGGGATTCTATTGTTAATACATATTGCAAATTCTTTTCTTGAATGACTTCTCCTGTTCGGTTGAGGAAGTCGTTTCTTAAACCGTCCCATGTGCAATTTCTCATGGGGCGCCAGTTTTCTTGTAAGGCCTTTAAAAGACCAGGAATTTCAACTTCATCCAATTGCGCAATAAGTTGTTTTTTCTTCAAAAGCATTTTTTTTGCTTGCTCAAATACCTGCTCCGTAATTTCTTCATCATCTAACGAATAACCCGTTAAGAGTTTACCGATTATTAAATCCTCAGGTTCTGGACTCCAATTACCATGCGCTAAATAATGAACAACATAAATGGCCCAAATCTGTTGCTCTTCAGATTGCCAGGTATTGGCCTCATCCAATAGGCCAAGGTTTCCAAATAAAGTTGGTAAAAATGGATGAAGTAGTACCATTCCTGCATTAGAACAAGGAACAGGTTCAAGAATAGTGGCATCTTTACTAATGGATGAAGTATGGTCGGTACGTATGCCCAATTCGAACTCACTCAAAGTAGTTTCAAGATGGACAACCATCTTGTCCAATTGAAGATTGAATTCTGCTGTTCGTTTAAACATTGGATCAAGTGGCTGAAAATCTTCCAACTCAAGTAATAAGGATTGCAGTTCATTAGCCGAAATTGCAGCTGTGGAGAATTCCTTAAACCAATCTTCAATTGTGTGTTGTTTATGGCTATTTTGAAAAAATCGCATGAGCATTGGGTCAAACACTTCACGCAATGAATAATCTTGCCTTAAATCATGGATAAAATTGGTCAATAATTCATGAGTTCTAACTTTTACTAAATGTTGTAAGGAATTGTTTGGTGTTGGCTTAAGGGTTTCCATTAATTTTTGGGCAATTTTGTGGTTTTTTTCTGATATTTTAGTCGGTTTTTTACCTAAAGTGGTTAAAAATTGATAAAAACTGGCTCTTTTCTCCATTTCAAGAGATGCTGCCAATCGCTCAAATGAGTTCACATCATTTTTGGTAGATTTTAATGCCAAAAGGAGCATTTTTTCACGATTATTTGCATATTTTAATGGGAAACCTTGAATTTCGGCAATAAAACTGCTCATTTCAACAGATATATGTTCCTCTAAGAGATCTTTTAAAAAGTCCTGCCGAATTTCTTTTAAAAATACGCCAGCGATTTCTTCATTTTTTGTCAAAAAAACACTCAACTGACTAAATAAGTTAACTTTTCGATCAGAAAACAGCCATTTTTCTTGTAAATCTATCAGATTATCAAAAAATATTGACGTTTGTAAATTCCCAGTTTTAAGATAATCAATCAAAGCAGGTAATAATGCTTCGTCCATTGATTGATAATTACCATTTTCAGCATCAGGATCTATCTTATGATGGAACGATTGATTTTCAACAATTTCCTTAGCCTGGTTTTGAATCTTTTTTGCGATTTGGATACCCAAGATCTCTTTCCACTCAGAAGTGTTAGATGAGTCAAACTCAATATTAACTTGTTCAAGTTGAATTAATTTTTTTGCATCCCAGTCCAACTCCAAATCCAATTGAGGTAGGACTACTTCTTGTAAATAAGCACTAATTTCAACCAGTAATACATTTGGATTCGCAACCTGAGATGCCTGAACATCCACAGACATTTTTTCTATGATCAAATCACTATTGCTCATCTCTCATTTTCTTAATATCATTCCGATTCAACTTTATACTATAATTGGACTCATAGTCTTCCAAATGCAGTGTCAATTCTATTTCAAGTGTTTTACCTCTTCCAAAATTCAACTCCAATACTGGTTCTTTTGCTCTGGAGACATATTCACCATCAACGCGCCAAATATATGCCTGCGCTTTAGCATTAACAGGAACTGCAGTAGCCAAATAATTTGGTCTTTCGTAACCAATATCTGTCAAAATAAATGTTGGGTTCAGGTTTATTACATTTAGCCTAAACTCTATTGCATCATCATTTTCACTCTGGTAAGTACATTCATAATCTCCACTCGTCAAGCCAATTGGCAGTTTATCAACGCCATTAAAACGCGAGTAGTCAGATTCAACAGAAATACTGTATTCCTCCCCTTTTTCATCCATCATTTTGATTGTACCTGGACCTTTGCTAAACTTAAACTCGAAGTACTGTTTAGGGTTTTTATAATCGAATACTAAATCATAAATTCCGTCTTTTGAATCTACTTGTTTCTCCGTTCCGCTATTAAAAATAGTTAGTGTTAACGGCTCAGGGTCATGGATCATTGTAATGGAAAACTCCAGTTCGTCAGCATTGTCCTCAACTATATAAACGGCATGTATTGGCGCTCCTTTACTCAATTTACCCATTTCAAAAAGATCCAAATAGGTCTCTAAATGCTCAACCACGTCAATTTCTAGTATCACTATACCTTCTACTGAAGTTAACCTGAGCGACCCACCCACCTCATTTACTTTTAATGCATACTCGGCCTTGCGCGGATCCAACAAGAATGGTTCGTCAATTAATTCTTCTCCATTTGCAAGAAGAGTTAACTCAGGTATTCTCTTGTCAGTTTTGTAGTTCAAAGTAAATTGAGTCAAAACTTCTCCAACCGCATTTTTATTCTCTATGAAAAAAGGCCCTTTTCCATAATTCTTATAGAGATCTTGAACCTCAATGTCTTCTACATGATCATCTGAAGGAATAGTCATGGTTTCTATCACCTTCTTCACACCTTCAACAAAAACCCAAACTGTAGCGACACTATCTTTTGGATAGAAACGAACGGCATATTTTTTACGTTCATTATTCACATCCAATACAAACGGCTCTTCAAGCATTACCTCATTAGAATCCAATAATTCAATTGTTGGAGGTTGCAATTCTGGCGCTTCAAAACAAATTGTTTTTTGTGCTGTCAAGCCCTCAAATTCATATACAAAAAGATAACAGTGGCCATCTTGATAAATTGGATTTGAATTTCGATTTATTAAAAGATTACCTATCGTTTTATGATAATCAACCGTTCCAAACGGATTACTATCCAATTCTCCAAATGGGTTGCTGGGAGACTTTCCATTAGAACCTGATATTGATACACCATCCAAATCATAGACTTTTAAACTCCCTTCTGGAAGGTCGAAAAACAAATCTACTTTTCTAAGACCATTTGGTACAATAATCTTTCCATCAGCATTTTCCAGCAATTCCGTTTTTTGGTTGTACACTTTTATCGATAACTCTACAAATAGCTCAATATCTGCAAACGTAACTTGCCCATCCAATTCATATGTAATGTGATATACCCCCGCTCCGTATTCAGCATAAATGTCAGAAAGCAATACATTAGCTAATTCACCCCTTTCATCTCCTAGCGAAGTTGGTGGTAACCCTTTAGATGGTGAAGAGATATATGCTGAACCAAATACAATTTCTCCATTATGCAATATTCTGTTGGTGGGGAGAAACTGTAAAAAGTAACCTTTCCAGGTTCGATTAGAAATACGGAATACACCGTCATTTTCGGTGTCAAAAGTCAACATTTGCCCGTCCTCGTCAATACGCCAACCAATAAAAATATTTGGATGTATAATAGCCTTGGTTACCCTAATAATTTGAGCAACTTCCCTTAAATCATCCATTTGGTACACCAATTTATAAGCCCCCTGCCCACCGTATTCGGTTGTTAGGCCATCTCCATCAGGAATAAAAAGTGACACATTGAAATACAAATCATCAACTGGCTTATATTCCTTCTTACTCGTCCAATCATTCTTTGATTGATCCCAAGCATAAAGGGTTAATACACCTCCAGTTTCGGACACTCGAATATTGTAAACATCCGTTTTATAATGCTCAAATTCAACGACCTGTCCAACTGGATTCATGATAATTTCATTGGCATCATATACCTTTAAGGACAAGGTACAAGGCGTGTTCATTCGGTTAACCAATATGTTTTTGAGGGTTAAAATAGATGGGCCTTTTCTACTTTTTAATCTTTGCTCATATTTCTCTGGTGCTAATTTCAATCGAGCATCTACAGCCATTGGTTCAACAGCTCTTTTGTCAATTAGTTTATTAGCCTTTTGCTTTTTGAGTTTAGTTAATTTACCTGGGCCTGATGGGTCTAACTTATCATCATATAAAGGACGATCAACTCTTAATTCACTTTGATCAATCTGTTTGTCGCTGGCAATGTTTTGGAAATAGAAAGGCTTTAATTTATTTATGCCATTTTTCCATTGGCTATAAGCTTCTTCAAACTTTTTACCACATGATGTACTCATCCAATCAAAATCCACTCTAATGTGAGCAGGGGTTTCCATTCGGATTAAATGTTCAGCAAATTTGCGAAAAGACTCCTCTTTAAACCGTCCAGCATATTTGGGTAAAACCAATGTAATTCTAAACGAATATGGATCCTTATCCGAATCATAAACAAAGCTACCCTCATCATCTTTTCTATTCTCGATATTCAGGAAAAGAGAAGCGGATGTACGAGGACGTAATAGAATATGCTCTACTACATGCATCCCTTCTTGATCCACACTATTTCCGTCAACATCTGTACCTGTTCCAAAAATAAAAGCGTTATTAACCTTTTCAATACCCAACAGGCGACACAGGCGGAGTTTGTAGGATTCGATATTACTATTATTCCAAACTCCAAAAGGTTGATCAGTGAGCAAGTCTGTAACGTTAAATGACTTATAACGCTCACTTGATACTTTTTCATGATCTTCACCAAAAGCAATCTGATCTTCAATTAATTTATCCTGTGTGGCACCGCGCTCATTCAAATAAGCCGTGATTTGGTCTGGGTCATTAAGCAAAGCCTTGTGCCGATCAAACATTTGTCTTGAATAGGCCGTAAACGATTCGCCAAAGCGAGCCAAAAGCTGATTTAAAAAGCGATTTCTTCTGCTTCTAAATTCATTGGGAGACTCAACAGCATCCAATGCCATTGCATAACTATGGTTGAGATCTAGTTTAAACTGCTCCCAAGTTACACCTCCATTTTGCACAAAATCTGTGAACAGCGGTTGTACATCTGGCACATCATATAAAGGTTGGTAGGCGTAGGTATCTTTAATTGACCGATTAAAAGAAAACAATTCAGGCAGATGCGCGACTTGCTTTAAGTAGTTTGTCATTAACTGTTCAAAGGGCAATAAATAGGCCTTTAGCTGCTTGGCTTGCGCTCTTCTTTCATCACTTGTATCAGCAGGTAAACCATAAGGGCCAATTCCATATACTTCGGGAAAATCATTTTGAATGGATTGATATTTTTCAATCTCCATATCCTCCCCTTTTGGTAAAGAGAGGTTGAATATTTCACCTGTTGGAATTTGATCTGCCTTAAAATCTTTTAGTTTCTTTAGAAACCAATTTTCGATATCTAAGAACTCAACTTTTGACAACTGATCACTCACGCAAATCTGCAAACCAGATTTTTCAAGACTTAAGCGTGGCTTATAAATACTACTATTGGTTAAACTCAAGCAGTTAATAACATTGCGCCCCATTAAACGGTTGTCAATATAACTTGAGATACTAAAATCTTCAACAGATTCAACCCCTTCTACATCCATGATTATCCGAATCAAGTCAGAAGTATAGACAACACTTCTCCGCTTCAAATTCTCTAGGTCAGTATCCTCAACAAATCCATTTTTAAGCAAAGGTCCATTGAACAAATCTTCAAATTGATACCCCTTCTCAGTCATTTCATTCAAGGTTTTAAACTTGATTAATGGATTCAGAAACTGATCAATTCTAAAATAGATCTCTGCCAAGATTTCGCTCAAATTATAGGCTGGCAAAACGCTCAATTTTCCAAACAGTGCAATTTCCTGAATACGAGAAGCCGTAAACTTCGAATAATCTTCACAAAGGTTTCGAAACTGACCAAGATGTGACCAGACGTTATTTGCACCACCATATAAGTAGGTGAAAACGGTATTTAATTTTGTTAAATAGTGCTCATAAATGGATGATGATTTAAGCTTAAGTGCTTCAAAAATGGCCTTTTCTATAGCTATTTGTTCTTCATAAAGGACACTGAATTTTGCTTCTAACTTACCTTCAACTGTGGAATGGTCATTTACAGAAAACAAAGTGCCTTCAGTGAAAACCACTCGCGTAAGCAGGTTAACGGTTTTTCGATTACCATTCTTATCAAATGTAAACTCTGAACGAATGTCAAAGATGTTCTCCTGATTCCCAACACCTACAAACTCAACCTTTTTTACTGCATCTATTGCGTTAGCAGGAACAGGAGAAATATTTTTATGGTTTGGCAGGCTATTGGTATAATTCCTTTTTACACCATTTGAAAGCTCATTCCAATCTAAAAAATCAACTTCAAACTCATACGTTTTACCACCAACAATAATGCTATTTTCTTGCTTGGTTTTTACCTTAATAAAAGCAGGAATTGTATGATCGTTTAAATCTAACTCGGCATAATAATTATAGAAATAATCATCATAATTTAATTTATCCACCGCAATGAAATAGTCCTCAAATACGTTAGGCTGAATCTCGCGGCCGTGATATTGCAATGTGGTTGAATTATCGTTCAAATCCACGTCTTTAAGTGACCATCTGATATCGTCCCAATAAGGTAAAAGCACACTTAACTCATAGGTTCCATGCGCAGTTGATACCTCTTGACTAAAATAGTTTTGATTGAGGTCCCAAATATCTCTGCGAATGGGAAGATCATCATCTGTTTTACGTTTTCCTTCTTCAAATTCTAATTGTAAGCTATACAATCCGTTTAATTCGATTTGATCAACATTGTCAAATTTTTCCATTTTGCTTACATTCAAACCAATGGAATCATAGTAGGATTGATCATTTTTCGCAGTTGCATTGCTGCCATCTGCACTTGAAGGAGCCAATGGAGCAGAACTTGCTGTTGTGCCATCTGCTGCTAATAAACTTGTTCGCTTCTCTTCAAGAGCTGCCTTTTCTTCCAAATCATCCGCTGACTCATGATCCTGGTCTTCCTCTTCTTCGACCTCTGTATCAGCAATTGATTCAAACAATGTTAAATCTGTAAAAGACAAGAATGTTTCTTGATCTTTTGGTGAAACGGCAAAAAATGGAATCTCGGTTTGCTCAGCAATTACAGGAAAAGCATTGCGCAATAAAAGTGTATCTGGTTTAGTGGGATGCGCCATATCAATGAGCACCTTTCTTAAATCCTTAATTGTAACAGGGTTATTTGGCAGAATTACATTCGCTAATGGCAAATCAAAAGCAGTCATTTGCCCACCTTTATAACCCGCTAAAATATCATCTACTCCAAATGAAGTGCGGTAACTTAAATCCGCAATACAAAATGCCAAAACCTCTAATTGTGTAATGCCCGGATCAGATGCATTATGATCTGTCCAAATTTGCCCTGCTAATTTCGTGATATGCTCACGTGCAGTTTGCATTAAGGTATCAAAATCAATGGTTTGATGATATTTTGGTATTTGTACTTCTTCGCTCATTGGGTATTGTTATTTTATTCGCCCTCCCGCCGTCAGTTCGAGTGTTCTTACATTTTACGCAGTAAATTATAAGAACGTATCGAGAACAAGGGGGCTTCCGTCTTCGTTTTCCTTACTCGTTATCCATTTCCATTCGCAGTGGTTTCCATGGCAGCCTCTGCTAAGTGTTCTTGGATTTCTCCATTAGCTAACTGAGGTTCTTGAATACCGTTTGGTTGTTCTTGTAATTGCGCACTTCCTTGTTGTTGGATTGTTGCAATTAGCTCGTGTACTTGAATGTAGGGCTGCTCGGCCAATGCGTTCAAGATTTGATTGATTTGTTCTGTTGTTAGTTCTAGTTTCATAAATTATAGTTTCTCATGGGTAATTTTTTACAGAATTATCTTCTCTAATTAACTCCTTTCTTATAAAGAGTACATCTATTATTTTGGTTTTATTATTCCCTCCTTGTCCTCCTCCTCCATCTGGGAATCTCACATCAATCACCCAATTTAATCCATCAGGCTCTATGTAAGCCATGAAATGTTCGTCAGCGTAACCGCCTGAAGTCATATGCTTAAATTGCAACCCTGCAATAATTGCTTCGTAATGACTTGGTGGATATTGATTATCATTTTCTCTATATCTATGCCTACCAAAAGTGTACCTTTTCTTTATCATTGGCTTAAAATTATCTACCAAAATATCTCCTCTAAAATTGGCATTCCCATTAACATCCAATTTATGCTGTGGGTTATTATTTCCAATTCCTACGTTGCCAGAATTACCGTTTTCAATGTTAT
>JAKVAS010000118.1 GCA_022448165.1 Crocinitomicaceae bacterium
CTCTTCTCTCGTAATAATCCTCAACTTCTAAATGTGTATATACAGCTGAATCAAATTCCTTTGTCAGATATTCCTCTGGAGTCACCTCTTTAATTGGCAACAAGTTCAAAATCTCTCTTGCTCCATGACCAACACGACCAAATCCGGTTAAAACCACCTTGGCTCCCTTTGGTAAAATGATTTTCTTCATTTCTTCCTCCACTTCCTTTCGATCTCTGCACTCATTTGCAGGCTTTAGAGAGTAAAGATTATGTTTCAAACCATATGTCAAAAATCCATTATACGCACCAACAATTCCTGCATATCGGCCGAATCCTATAATTCTTTTGTTCCCTTTATCTCTCAACACCTCATAATCAATCAATTGAATCCCCTTATCAATTATCGCCTGAAGTAAATCACGATTGTATGGTTGCTTCTTAAAAGTATGCGAGAAAAATAAATACTTCTTATTTGGAATAAGATCCTCAATATTCACTTCTTTCACTCCCACGAGGATATCACATTCCTCAAGATCTTCTTTCATTGTAATTCCTTGCTCGCGGTATTCTTCATCCTTAAAAGCTCTTATTGGACTAGGTTGTACAATAATTTCAACACCTGGGTATTTTGCCTCAAGAATCTTACATTGATTTGGAGTTAATGGAACGCGTTTGTCTGGTGGTACTTTTCCTTCTCTTATCACCCCTATTTTAACTGTACTCATATTATTTTTCAAGCGGTTTTTTTAATATATATTGATCAATCAACTCTCTTACGCAGCCTTCCCCTCCTTTTTTACTAAGGATAACATCTACGGTTGATTTTACGACATCCACAGCATCTTTTGGACAGAAGGACATTCCAACGTTCCGCATTACTTCCATGTCATTAATGTCATCTCCTATTATAGCTACCTCATCCAAAGAGAGGCCTTGCTCTTTACAAATTCCTTTTAATATTTCGAGTTTAGATTCTCGTCCAACATAACAATTTTGTATTCCCAATAATTCAGCACGCGCCTTTACAGCTGCGCCTTTAAATCCGGAAGAAATAATTGCTACTTGAAAATCGTCTCGTGTAAGATGAATGATACCCATTCCATCTTTTGTATTAAACTTCTTAAATTGATCTCCAGATTCGGTAAAATACATCCCTCCATCCGTCATCACCCCATCTACATCAATTACCAAGAGTTTAATTGCTTCCATTTTTGCTCGAAACGCCGATTCATGATATGAACGTTTGAACAAAAGCGCGTGCACATCTGTATCGTATTCCTCTGCAACGACCTCCAAATCATCAATAGAAAGTTCACGAACTTCCTCCACCTCTAAATCTGTAAGAAAGTCCTCAAATTGAATCCCGAACTTATCACAAAGCCCTCGTATGTTTTGTTCTAAATACATGCTTTAAATCATCTTATATCCTACTGCATTTGCCACAGGTTCAAGCACAGATAATAGATTTTTAAATTCATTAAAGTCCAATTGCTGCGATGCGTCTGATTTCGCAACTTTAGGATTCGGATGTGCTTCAACTATCAATCCGTCAATTCCCATTGCAACACATGCTTTCGATAAACCGGGTACACCATAAGCATATCCCATTGCATGACTTGGATCTAATACTATTGGTAAATTTGTGTGTTCTTGTAACCAAGCTACACCACATAAATCTAACGTAAATCGAGTATTTGTTTCAAATGTTCTTAATCCTCTTTCACACAAGATAACGTTTTCATTTCCTCCAGAGAGCACGAACTCCGCGGCTTGAACAAATTCTTTCAAAGTAGTCCCAAATCCGCGCTTTATCAACACAGGTTTATGCGTTTTCGCACACGCTCTCAAAATACCTTGATCATACATTGCTTTCGCTCCAACTTGAATAACATCTGAATATTCAATTACCTCCTGAATGTGCGTTGCATCGCGAGCTTCCGTGATAATATTAACCCCATATTCTTCGCGCATCTTTGCCAACAACTGCAATCCTTCTAATCCTAATCCTTGGAAAGAATATGGACTTGTTCTAGGCTTGTAACAACCTCCACGAAGTGTGGTTAACCCCATTCCTTTAATCAACTCTGCAGATTCTCTAATTTGTTCTTCCGACTCCACAGAACATGGTCCACCAATCAACATTGTTGAATTAGTTGTACCTCCAATGATTGTATTTCCAATCTTAACTTCTCGTTTTTCCTTTTGGTATTTCTTTGATGCTAATTGAATATCATTCTCAAATATCCAAGAATCTTCTACATCTCCTTGAACACTATCAGGAACTTCCTTCATTCCTGAACCTGTAATCAAAACATTCGTAGCATTTCTCTTAAAATGAAATGCATTCAATGAATCTGCAATTCCTACTGCACGCTGATCCGTAGTTGTTTCTTTTAAATGTAGTATCATAATTCCCCTTTAATCAAGTTGACAAAAGTAACAATTCCTTGGGCTTTTCCTTCTTTATCAACTACAGGAAGGTATAAAATAGGAAATGTACTTTTCTTTATTAATTGTAGCATTTTCAATACGGTATCATCCGACTTGAGAAAAGTAGGCTTAGTATTAATTAATGACTTTGAATCTAATGTATTTAAATCGTTCAAATTTCTTAATAGTCCTTTTCGAACATCAGCATTTGAAATAAGGCCAATTAACTGATCACTCTCTTCAGTCACCAATGTAAACCCTAGTTTCCCTAAATCAATTGACTTTAATACAGACTCAAGCGACAGGTCACTTTCTCGAACCACGGGGCTTTCCGATAATGGAATCATAAAATCTTTCACCTCATAGTGTGATTCAATACTTCTAGAAGTAAGATCCATCAATGCATTTCCTACACTCGTTGCTTTAAACAAAAATGATCCTGAAACAGCACTAGTTACCCCCATATTTCTTAAAATGAATGACACTTCGGCATTTACCCCACCATCCACATGGATTGATTTCCCAGGAAACTGATTTCTAAAACTTCGAATTTTCCCAAAATTATGAGTATCAAACTTGCCTCCACTTTGCCCGGGAATTGTGGCCATGATTAAGATAAAATCAAAATCCGCATATTCTTTGAAAATCGAGACATCAGTAGGAGTAATTACCGCTATTCCTTTTTTTCCTTTAACCGAATCAGGAATCTTTAGTGGTTCTTTTAAATCTTCATACTGAAAAGTAACATACTCCACAGGATGTTGCTCTAACAATCTGTAATATTTTGATGGCTCCTCAGTTATAATATGTAAATCAATTGGAATATTGCAAATTGAACGAATTTCAGCAATATCTTCAAAGACGGACAAGTCGTCATTACAATCTACATGAAGAAGATCGACTCGATGTTCCATTAAATCAAAGATTACCTCTTTTAAGGGGCGCTTTCTGTCACTGTATATTGAGGCAGATATTTTCATTATTTTACTACGTAAATTGGTTCAAACTGAATATTGCAAATCACTAAATCAAAATTTAGCCCTTTAAAAATTGTTGTATCTAATTCATTTCTTAAATCAAGCAATAGTTTTAATTCATTAAACGGCATCTTAGCAGGATTTCCTTTTTTAGATTGAATCATTCCTAATGAGTACCCTTTCACTCCGTCACTAAGCAATTCCAAATCTTGAGGATTTCCTGTTACCAACTCTTTATCCTTCCAGAATTGAGCAACTTCTGTTGCAAGTTTTTCATGTTTAGCATCATAAAAGAAAACGGATAGTTCACCACCAGTTACTTGATGTCTCGGATTGGATTCACATCCTACGCAGATAAGAAGAGACAATCCAATAAGTATTTCAATAATTTTTGTTTGCATAAATCTTCACGAAGATAATTAAAACTGTGAGGAAAACTTGTGACTTATTCAGCAATGCTTATTTTTAAAATTATGTACAAAGTCTTATTGAAAAATCAAGTTTATCAAGGTGCAGAAGGTCGCGCCAGCTTATACGACGTTACAATTCCTAGAAACTGGAATAATATTGTGATTCTTTTTCTACATGGTTATATGGGGTATAAAGATTGGGGGGCATGGAATTTAATGGAAGACTTCTTTGTAGAGAGTGGTTATGGATTTGTAAAGTTCAATGCAAGCCACAACGGAAGTACGATTTCTAACCCGATTGATTTTGATGACCTGACAGCTTTTTCTGCCAATACATATTCTAAAGAATTAGAAGATTTCGATTGCATTTTAGAAGAAATAAAAACATACACATCAGATCATGTCTCATTATATCTAATTGGTCATTCTCGAGGTGGCGGGATGGCATTATTACAAGCTTTACACCCAAACGTAAAGAAAGTAGCGACACTGGCTTCAATTTCGTCTATTCAAGAACGCTTTCCGAAAGGTTCTGAATTAAGTCAATGGGAAGAAAAAGGAATTTGGTATCGTTCCAACGGAAGAACCAAACAAGAAATGCCCCACCGATATGATCAATACACGGATTTTATTGAAAACAAAAATCGTCTGAACATTCAAAACCACCTAGAAAATGCATCTATTCCTTTTCTTATTATTCATGGTGAAGATGATAAATCAGTCTTGCCTAGTGAAGGTGATCGCTTAGCTAAATGGTCGAATACTTCATTAATCACAATTCCTAATCAGCAACATACTTTTGGTGCTTCTCAACCATGGAATAAAGATCAATTACCTTTAGGACTTAAAACTGCTTGTCAAGAAATCTTATACTTTTTTGAAAAAACCTAATCACTTTGGGAAACTATCTTGAGTTATGGTTACTTTTCCCATTTTACAGCATTAAGTAATAAACAGATGTTATTAAACCTACTTTTCTAATAAACGACCAACCTTTAATGTATCATTCAAATACTCTTTTAATTAAATCTATTTGTTTAATTATTGGGTTCTCATTATCAACGAGTTTATTTTCTCAGCACCAACTGGACAGTACAAAACACCTTAACCTAACACTGCTTAACACCCTCATTTTAAAAGAAGTGAATCGCATACGAAAAAAAAATCGCGTAGCTCCATTAAAAAATGAAAGGGCCCTTGAACTGGCTGCTCAAGATCATTCTAATTACCTTTCGAAACGAAAGAAGCTTTCTCATTTTCAAAATAATCGCGCTAAAAAAACACCTAAGAACCGTGCAGATTTTTATGGTGAGCAGTTTGAAACTGTTGGAGAGAATATTCAAGTTTTCAACTTGAAGCAAAGTGTTAAGGTTGGAAAAGAACGAAAAGCCAAACCAATCCAAACCTACGAACGCCTTGCTCTAAACCTTGTAAAAAACTGGAAGAATTCAAAACCTCATTTCAAGAATATGATTTCTCCTAATCATCAAACAACATACGTAGCAATTAGCATTGTTAACGGGAATGTATATGGATGCCAATTATTTGGTTCTAGTCGTTACGATCACCCTCCAAAACATAATCGCTCCTTAGATTATATATACAAACCATATAAATCCCGACGATGTAAAAAATGTGATCAGTGGCGTTTTAAGGGGAGCATTTACGTTGATAGTAATCGAAACATCTTTTTCACTTCAAAAAAAAGAGATAATTTTTCGATTCGCTTAGGATTAATGCATCGTTGGAGAGATGGGATAGCGGCAGACATTGTTTTAAAAAGTCAATTCTCTTGTAATGATACAAACAGATATAATGGTAAAGTGGGAGTTCAAGGTATTTCTCTCCCTCCAGTATTTAAAAAGGATTTCAGAAAAAATGGAAACCAGTTTAAACTTAGAAGTATTAATATATACTTGGGAAAAGTCCCTGAATGGATCAATGAACAATATGAAGTCAACTTAACCACAATCAATAATAATCGAACCTGCGGAACTACCCTATTTCATCAACTTAACGCAACATTACACCTCAACCTAGATCTAAGCTTCCCTGTAGACACTTTTCCCATTATTCGAGAAAAACACATCATAAACACTTTCTCAGAGAAAGTTTATTATCAAAAATCAAAAGACAATATTCCTGAGCATCGCGTTGAAGAAATAGCACAATTGCTAAAAGATCACCTCGACGAAATAACAACAATCAACATCAATGGATACTCTAGCGTAGAAGGAAGTAGTGAAACGAACAAAGCACTCTATGAAAAAAGAGTAATGCATTTGACTAAAATATTAACGAACCTAGGTATAGACAGTTCACTTATTCAAACCACAAGTTCCGAAAACTTTCAAGCCTTTAGAAATGATGTAGACACCATATCTTCTCAAGAGACAAGTACACTTTCAGATCAAGAAATCAAGAAAATTCTAGAGGACCCTACAATAACAGATTCAATTGAATCTATTCTATCTAGCCATCGATATTCGGAGCTCATTTTCAATACAAAGTCTATCGAATATGCTTCGTTCAATCCAGACACTATAAACCTTCAACTTCGTTCAGCCATTAAAACAAAAAACAGATCGTATCTTCTCGAGCTTCAGAATATCTTATTTCAATTAATTAGAAACGGTGAAATTGATCAGGATAACCTTAACACTATCGAAATTCCAATTACCCAAGAGAATAGAAAAGCACTATATAACCGAGCTATCATGAATTATTATCTTGATTCAAATAGACTCAACTTTTATGACCGACTCACTGAAATTCAAAAACTAAAGGAAAAAGACCGAATGGTTAACACCGCAATTGCTCTATATAACTTCCCATATTCATTAAAAGGAAGTCCGCCAAACATGGAAAAATACTACAATAAAGTCTTGAGACGTACTCCTAACCTAATTACTTCCTACAAATCTCGAATGAAGATCTATTTTGCATTTGTTCATGATCTAAAAATGAACAATCCATTTAATGGAAAAACACTTCGAACAGGAGTAATTCCAGATATAAAGAAAGCCAAACTGAGTATTGAAGAAACCTTCGACCTTGCTTCTTGTTACGCTTACTTTCATGACTATAAACAAGCATACAGAATGACAAAAAAACACATCGACGATACAGAAAATCTTAATCATCTTGTGTTTTTCATGAAGCTCATACACCTTACAAACGCCCAACCTCCGAGAAAAACTTACATACGTCTGTTTAGAAAAATAAAAGATTATTCAGGAGACAATTTTTGCATACTATTTAATTCACCTGACTTAAACTTTCAACTGTTAATGGATTTAGCCATTAAGGAAATATATTGTGATCAATGTCAAGATTTCGATTTTAACATGAAGCCAGCAATTATTGAAAAAAAAGAACCTTAAGCTCATCAAATAACCAACCTTGGAATTAAAAAACATTATCTTTAAGGCTTAGAATCTCTAGTTACTAGATTCTATCATTTTCAATACATAATTTATGGGTGGAGACAGAGAAAAACATAGCCTTTTATCAGTATTAATAAAGTTGGCTCAATCGGACAATGAAATTCGCGATATTGAATTTCAATTTTTACTATCGATTGCTTCTCAATTAGGGGTTACTAAAGAAGATTTCAAAACATTATTTGAAAAAAACATTGAATTTAACCCTCCAAAATTTGAATTTGATCGAATCATTCAATTTCAACGTTTGATACTTTTAATGAATGTAGATCTTAGCATTGATGATAAAGAAATTTATTACATCCGAGATCTAGGAATGCGTATGGGATTGCACCCGAGTGCAATTGAACAAGTATTGACAGAGATGCATAGTCATCCGAATAAAGTTATTCCCCCAGATCGTTTAATTTCGATTTTCAGAACCTTTCATAATTAAAACTATACTAAACGCATCTTTAGCCTAATTAATTCTAAAAAGCAGAATATCATCATAGAAATTCTCTCAGAGGAAAGCAACTTGCAAAAAAATCAACCCTGAGAGAAAATAAAATGTCTCAAGTTAAATAATACTAATACCCTGTAGACACAGAACTTTATGACTTAAATCTTTTTCTCTGCTCCTCGGATGGCAGAACGCAATATGATTTAACCAATCTCATTCTTCTTTTGGCAATAAAATCGTATCCAGCATCCCTAATAAACCTAGGGACAACTTTAAATACACTTAACCAACAATATGGCCATTTTAATCTTCGGACAACCTTCAGAGCAGCTGTTGATTTTTCGAACTTTTTACCATTATCAATAAAATAGAATGTATTCAAATTGGGAATTGGCCATTTATTATCTTTAAACAGTTCTTTCGTGTAATCAGACTGTATTGAAGCAAATACGATGCTTGTATCTTTTTCATGGGAAAGAATATAAGCTACCGATCGATTACACAATCCACATTCGCCATCATAAAGTACAATATGAGCATCACTTACCTTGATATGGTAAAGATAGTAAGATTGCCTCTAGTTTCACAGGTCATTATTCAATAATTCCACCTTGGAATACACCTTCAAAAAATCACTTTAAAACGATTAGAAAATATCAATCACCTATAAATTATATCTTTTCAACCCATCAGTTCTGCTATATTTGTATCTCAAAAAATCAAACACATGAAAAACGTAGCAGTAATTGGAGCGGGAACAATGGGAAATGGAATTGCCCATACATTTGCTCAATTTGGATATAAAGTATCATTGATTGACATCGCGCAATCTAGCCTTGAAAAAGGAATCGCAACGATCACAAAAAACTTGGATCGTATGGTTGCTAAAGAAAAAATATCCGTAGATGATAAAGAGGCTACCTTAGGAAACATAACAACTTTCACTTCAACAGAGGAAGGTGTAAAAGGTGTAGATTTAGTAGTAGAAGCAGCATCTGAAAACATAGATCTGAAACTAAAGATATTCAAGCAATTAGATACAATATGTGATCCAAA
>JAKVAS010000119.1 GCA_022448165.1 Crocinitomicaceae bacterium
TCTTCGGAAAAAGGTTGATGTATTGGAGTCAATTTATACTAATGATGTAAATGTCACTAATGCTTATGACCTTGCTACTCCATATTATTATATTCCTATAGAAAATCTCTTTTAACCATGGCTAATAAATCAATTAAAGAAGAAGTTCCGTTACATGAAGTTGTATTAAAACAAATGTACGAGGCGAATAAAGATAGGCCTGCAAAGCTTTCTGTGAGTGACGTTTTTTGGAAGGTAGCAGATCCGTCAGTAAGTGAAAGTCAGATAGGTGACGTTTTAAAGTGGCTTGTGCACAATCGAAGAGTGGAGGTGTATGCTGGAAATTATTCATTAGATCGATTTGAATTTTTAGATCAAAAAAATAATTATACAGAAGATGAAGAAGTCGTAAAGAAAAAGGTGTCAGCTAAACCGAAACCGAAACCGAAACCCAAGCCAATAACAAAGCCTACAATTAAAGAGCCTGTTGAGGTTACTCCAAGGGTTGAGGATTCATCAATTAAACCAAAAGTCAAAACAGTTCCTAAGGCAATAGATAAAGAAGTAGTTAAAAAAGCCTCGGTTAAAGGAAAGGAATTGCCAGATACACGACCAAAGATTGAAGAAAAGAAACAAAAGAAAGATTGGATAAACGTATTACTTTTAATAGTCGCTATTGGTTTTTTTAGCTACGCGACTATTCTTTTGCTTCCTTCAAGGAGTTCTGATGAAACAACTGTATTGGATAGTAGTAAAAATGAAATTAATACTACTCTTTTAAAATTAGATGAATTATCTGATCGTCAAGTGGGAGAGGTGGATAAAATGAAAATTGTAGAAGAAAAATTGAATTTACTCCATCAATTAGCCGACTTAAGGTCTAAACAAATAATCCAAACCAACCAACGGGTAGAGACAACCCTGAATTTAGAAGGAAGTATCCGTAAATTAATTTTTTCAAATGGCCTTTTTTTGTTAATCCTAGTGATTATTGTGTATCGAAGAAATTAACTTGAGTCTTTGATTAAACTCAATGAAAATCAACGTTTTTTTTTAGAAAAAAAGCTTGTTTAACTTATCACAAATTCATAAATTGTGGGCCAAGAAGTAATACTTAACCACTATTAAGTCTCTTTTTATTTTATTCGCCCAATTACACTTTAATAAAACAGCTCTATAGGATAGTTGTGATGTGTGTGTTATCCTAAGAATAAAGAAAAATAGTTTATGGTGATTGACAACTGTATATTTTAATACTAGTTCAATTATTCAGTTTGATGAGGAGTAAAACTTCGATTTAGTTAATTATTTATTTTTTTTAAAAATCAAAATTATGGGTTCATTTAGAGCGACCTTAGAAATTGGAGGAGAAAAGCTAGACGTTTTGTATGCGAAAACTGCTTTTAGCAGGTTGGTAACTCCCAAAGGGAAAGTTGCTACTGGCGTAAAAGGAGGAGATCTTCAAGTTCGAGTTGAGGCAAATGCTAAAACCGTACTTGCGGAGATGATGCTAAACAGTCAATTTAAGCCTTTCGATTGCAAACTAGTTTATTATCAAGCTGAAGATGAGGCAGAAATGAGAACAACTGAAATTAAGCATGCTTACATTGTTGAGTATCGGGAAGTTCTTGATGCAGATAATGGTGATCAGATGACCATTTATTGCTCCATCGCAGGTGAAGAAATGATAATTGGTGGTGCAACACATCTTAACAGATGGTCTAATAACGCCTAAGTATAAAGTTATAGAGGGATTCTTGAGAAAGAATTCCTCTTTTTATAGAATAGTAGAAAGCACTTTATTCAATAATTATATAACCTAATTATACTGCTGTCTTTAAAAGAGAAGTTTCGAAATTAATGATTCTTAAAGTGTTGTTTTTAGAAAGAGAAATATGAGGATTTTGAATACGTAGCTTTTTAGTTCGATTTCTTGACCTTAATAGTCACTTAATAAATCACTTAGGACAAACTTTTGGTAAACAGCCTGTTTAAAAAAACAGATCCCTTCGTTTTGGACCTTTTGAATGTTACGGATAGCATTTTATTATATAAATAGTTATTCTTAAATGAGTTGTAATCAATTCATTTAAGAATAACCTTTAACCTATGAGATGGCTTGAAATTATGGGGTAAGGCAGAAATTTAAAGGTGAAGAACCTACAATAAATAAGATATGATAGAGAATAAAACAACAATCAGTATTGATGGAAAAAGTTTAGATAATTTCGAGACAGTTCATCTTTCTCAATCAATTAATGACCACCATCATTTTGAGTTAATGGTAGATCTAGAGGTTATTGAGAAAATAGGGTCACATACGATTGATGCGTCTAAAGATTGGCTTGGAAAGGCAATCATTATCACCTTTGATGAAAAGGAATTTCTTGGTACGATTGTAAATGTTCGAATGGTTCATAATAATGGTTTAAATGGTCGACTGATGATCAGTGGATATTCTAAAACTATTTTATTGGAAGGAAGTCCTAATGTTCAATCTTGGTTAGATAAGGACCTTGGTAGTATTGTAAAGGAGATTGCCCAATCAGGAGGTGTTGATGCAGAAGTAAAGCCTGTTTACACAACTCCTTTTGATTATCAAGCACAATATGCCGAAACACATTTTCAATTTTTGCAAAGGTTAGCAAAACAACATGGTGAATGGTTGTATTATGACGGAGTAAAATTAATTTTTGGAAAACCAAAATTAGAAGGGCCAATTGAATTGGAATATGGAGCAGATATGGATTCTATCAGCATATCTATAGAAACGGTTCCCAGTAAGCAAAATCATTTTTCCTATAACTCGATCGAGGATAAAAAGGAAGAATCAAAAACAAAAGATGAAGTAAGTGGACTCAATGAGTTAGGAAACTTTGCATTCAACAAGTCTAAGGAGTTGTTTGCTGGTATCTCTAACGGCTTCTCAAATGCTCGTGTGAAGGATAAGGATCAAATTGACGCAGTCATTAAAGGAAAGCAGGGTAGTGCAGTAGCAAAAAGTAATGTGTTAAGAGGTTCGTCAACAAAACAAGGACTGACTGTAGGCACAGTTATTAAAGTTTCTGCATCTGTCGCGGAGCATGGTGAAGTGAAATTTAAAAAGTATGGAGAGTTTATCATTACTAGCATTAGTCATTCCGCATCAGGAATAAATGAATACTCTAATCATTTTGAGGCAATTGCTTCAGGAGTTGAATTTTTACCCGGTCCAAGTGTAGAGATGCCACTGGCGGAAACGCAAATAGCAACTGTCTTATCCAATGAAGATCCTAAGAAAAAGGGACGAGTACAAGTACAATTTCAATGGCAAAGCGGAGATATGAAAACAGCATGGATTCGAGTGCTGTCGCCAGATGCAGGAAAAAGTGATAACGTTGGTACCAATCGAGGGTTTGTGTTTATCCCAGAAGAAGGAGATCAAGTAATGGTTGGATTTAGATACAATGATCCGAATCGACCATTCGTTATGGGAAGTTTGTTTAGTGGTACCACCGGTGATGGAGGAGGAGATGCAAACAAAACGAAAAGTATTACAACTCGCAGCGGCGCTACTATCACTATAGATGATGATGAAGGGGATGGGAAGATTACAATTAGCGATCCAAGTGGTAATACAATTACATTAAACGGGGATGAAACAATCACTATTTCTGCGCCTAAAAGTATTACGATGAATTCAAAAGAAATTAGCTTGCTGGCTGAGGATAAAATTACATTGACAGGAGATAATACGGTAGAAGTGAACTCTAAGGAGGTTATTGTGGTAGCTGATCAATTAATTGACATGTCGAGCAGTAGTGATATGGTTTTATCTTCTACAACTAAGGAGGAGTCGCACATGAAGTTTAAGTTAGAAGCACAGGACGTGGCGATTAATGGGGCAATAAAGACTGACGTGAAAGGTGGAATGGTTAATCTGAATTAGATAATGAGTACATTCAAAGACGAAAATCCAATCACGTATCGCATTGAACAGATGCGTAAAAAATGGACCGAAACTGTATGCGATGCAACGCAACTTGTTCGTTGGGTTTTAGAGAAGGATGAAGTAAGGATGTTCAAAGCATTTAGCCTTTTAGAAGCTTCTGAACATGGACAAATACCTGACCTATTTCTTAATTTTGATGGTTCGTTTCATTCGGCCGAAACATACGGGCTTGACTTATTGAATGGCTGGCTTGAGGTTTGGAATAGTCCTGAAGCTCGTTCCGAAGTGGAACATGCGAATGTTATTCCAGATTGGGATGATACACCTTATCAAAACGCACCTATAAAAAATAGTGAGGAAACATTTTTAGAAGCAATGTCTTCTTTTGCTAAAAGCATAGATCCAAACCAACAAATGGTTTTAGGAGTCACACCGAGAAGCTATTTAGGAGAACCTGGTTTTACCGCTTGGATCTTGAAATGTCTTGAAATATTACCTGATAACTTGAAGCTTATGGTTTATGATCTTCATGATAAACCAATGTTTCATAAAGTTCCAATGCATTTCAAAGTAAGTACATTGGTTGCTAACCTTAATATGTCGGAAGCAACGAAAGAGATTGTTCGACAAGGTGATTTGAATGATCCTGCAGTAGGAGTTAATTTATGTGTACTTAACATTACGGAAGCAACAAAAGACAAAGATGAGAGGGCGATTCATCGATGGGGAAAAGAAGGAGTGGAAGTCGCAGAAAAGACCGGCTTGAAGAGTATTGTTGCTACTGTATATTTGGCATACGGAAGTGGGTTTTATCAACTCAAAAAGTTTAAAGAGGCACTTAAATTATACGAAACGGCAGAAGAGCATGCTATGTCAGGTAAAGTTGAAAGTGATATTGCAATCCCAGCAGTGTTGCTTCAAGTATATAACTTTCAAGCAGCAACTTATTTACAGATTAAAGAGTATGATAAAGCAAGAGAGTACTTCTTGTTGCTAAGTACAGAGGCTTTGAAACAAAAGAATATGGCGATGTACATGGAATCGCAGCGTCAAGCTTCTGTAATGTCCGAAAAAATGCATGATACGGAAAAAGCTTATTCATTGATTTCCGAGACATATGAAATTTGTAAACCACATGATAAACTTAATTTGAAATTTACATCCATGCTACTTATATGTGTGAGGTATCATGAATTTGCATATGATAATAAGAACAAAGAATTGGTTGATGAGATTGATGAATTTGCAACTGGAATTTGGGGCGATCACTGGAAAGATCTTTCGGAAAAAGAAGTGTATGAAAAAATATTAACCGTAGAATAAACCAACTATGTTAGCATCAAAACATTTAAATTTGACCATGGGAGTGGATATTCACATGGTTACGATTCCTCCATCTCCAGCACCGGTTCCTATGCCGCACCCATTTGTTGGAACCATAATGGATCCTTTCGACTATTTACCAATGTTGGGTACGATGGTACATATAAATAATCAAAAAAGATCCAATGCGGGAACCACATCTCTTTTAGGTTCTGTTGTACACATTCCGATGGGAGCAGGATTTCATCCTGGGTTCATGCCAATGATTGCCGATGAAGGATTTCAATTTTTTGGAAGTCTAACGGTGAAAACGGAAGGAACTTATACGAGTGCTGCAGCTTTTAATTTAATGACTTGTAGTTGTATCGGAATGCCATTAGGATCAGCGGAAAAATATTTGCCTGCAACTACTTCTATTCCAATCCCTATGGGAATGCCTGTAATGGTTGGAGGTCCTCAAGTACCTGATGTAGCTGGAGTCGTCATGAAATTCTTCATGATGAAAGGGATGAAATTTCTGTTAAAAAAGGCGGGAAAGCTCTTCAAGAGCGCAAAAAAAATATTTAAAAAAGGCTGCTGTTAACATAGTAACAATCACGATAAAAAAATACCACTATGATTAGTTTCATTACTGGAGAATCTGTTCTAATAGAAGAAGATTTTCGTCTTAATGGTCCAATTCCTTTGGAATGGTCACGTCAATATCGTTCTCAAGTTGAGGTTAACGGACTGCTCGGTAATATGTGGCATGCGTATGGAGATCAAACACTTCAGTTTAAGCGGTCAGAAGGTGCATTTTTATGGTTGAATGCTAATGGAAACATTACAGGACTTCCATATTTGGAGATTGGAGATACAGCTATAATTGCCACAGAAAAAATTAAATACACCCATTTAGAAGGGAAAGTACTCATCGAAGATTATGATCAGAAACTATCTTACCATTATGAGTATGTGGGAGGAGCAAAAGATGTATATCGCGTAACGAAAATAACGAGACATCGATTTGAAATTCAATTTTCATACAATGCTTTTGGACGTTTAGAACAAATTATTGATTCTAGTAATCGAACACTCAACATCGAAAGAGATAACCAACAACGAATTAGCAGTATTGTTCATGTGTCTCGTACAGAGAATGATCGAAAATTGGTTGAGTATGAATATGATGAAAATGGTTTCTTGTCTGTCATTCGCGACACGATAGGACAAGAAGAATTGTTGAAATATACAAACGGACAACTTACAGAGAAAACGGATCGAAATGGAGGAACTGAGCATTGGCGATTTGAAAATGTAGAAGAGAATCCCAAATGTTTGAGGCATTGGTTCAATAAAAACGGACAACAATTAAGGGAGTTTGAGTATAAACTCGGAAAAACGATTGTTACAGATGCATTGGGAGCACAAACTACGCATTGGCATCGAAATGGTGAAATTATTCAAGTAACCGATCCATTAGGAAATAGCGAATCATGGGAATACAACCTCAATGGATTTGTTATGCGTTATACCGATAAAATGGGCGAAAACACCTATTACGGTTACGATGATTATGGGAATCAAACATCCATCCGTTTGCCAAATGGCGGAAGTACAAATTACATTTTTGAGAATAATCATTTAGTAGCAGCAAAAAATGCAAAGAATGCACTTTGGTTGTGGGAATACGATGAAAAAGGTTTTCTGACGAAACGAATCGGTCCGTCCAACGATACGACTCGATATAAGTATACGGATGATCTTCTAACCAAGATTATTGATGCGAATGGACTAGAAACCCTTTTGTTTTATAATGAAGAGCATACACTTGAGAAAGTAATCTTACCAACTGGAGAAGAAACAAATTGGAAATACAACGGACAAGGACAATTGCTTCATGCTCTGAGTAATCAGGATACCTCGGTGAATTATCACTATGATGAATTGGGGCGTGTAAAACAGATGAAAACGATTGATGGAAACATGGTGCACCTCAAGTATGACGGGGTAGGAAATGTGATCCATGCAAAGGATAAACATCATCAAGTAAAGTTCGAGTATTCTCCTACTGGAAAGCTGGAAAGCAGGGAAGAAAACGATACCAAGATAAAGTTTGCGTACACAAAAGCGGATCAGCTCAAGGCGATTACCAATGAACATATGAGCCTGTACCGATTTGATCGTGATAAGAATGGTCAGATTATTCAAGAAAGTGGCTTTGATGGACTCACGCGAAAGTATGAGCGTAATGCAGGGGGACAAGTGAGTCAAACGATTACTCCTGATGGCAGACAAGTGGCGTATTCATATGACCTCCTAGGAAATGTAAGCGTTGTTACTTATGATGATCAATCGAAAGAAGTATACACCTACGATAAGAGCGGTGCGCTCATTGAAGCAGTTAATGAAAATGGGGTCGTTACCTTAGAAAGAGACGAACTTGGAAAAGTGTTGGTAGAGACACAGAATGGTGTTCGTATAGAAAATACCTATAATCGATTGGGGCAACGACTGGCATTGAAAAGTAACCTTGGGGCAGACATAAAGATTTCAAGAAATAAGCTTGGGCAAATTCTCAATACTGCGGTTGAACAAGGAGTTGGACAAACGGAAGAAGTAAATAAATGGGAGGTTGATATTACCCGAAACCTTGTTGGACTTGAAATAGAAAGAAGTCTTCCAGGTGAGGTTTCGAGCAGTTGGGAGAGAGATAAAAGTGGAAGACCGGTAAAGCACAGTGTAAGTGCGAGAGAAAAGATTCAACGAAATAAAGATTATGGTTGGGATGTAAACGATCGCTTGAAAAGTATTTATGATCAGCTATCTGGCGAGATGGTGGAGTTTTCTCATGATATGTTTGGGAATTTATCTGCTGCAGGGTATTCAGATGGCAGCTGGGATTATAAATTACCTGATGAAATTGGAAATCTGTTTAAGACAGAAGAGCGAACAGATCGTACGTACGGAAAGGCGGGCCAATTGCTAAAGGATGAAAAATATACATATAGCTACGACGAAGTAGGGAATTTGATTCAAAAGGAATCAATTACGGAGAAGTGGAGATATCAATGGAGTCAAGGAGGAATGCTTCGAAAGGTAATTCGTCCAGATAGAAAACACGTTGACTTTACCTACGATGCCTTAGGTCGTCGTTTGTCTAAAACCTTTGAGGAACAAACAACTCATTTTGTTTGGGATGGAAATGTTCCCTTACATGAATGGACTTCAATATCAGAGGGATCTATTCAAGAAGTTAATGCCGAAGGAGAAACGGAAATCCGAATACCTGAGAATTTGATTACTTGGGTGTTTGAAGATGGAACTTTTATCCCAATGGCAAAGTTGCAAGGAGATAAGAGTTATTCAATCATCACAGATCACCTCGGAACTCCTACGGAGGCTTATGATGAGAATGGCGAAAAAGTTTGGAGTTCAGAATTGGATATTTACGGAGGAATCAGTAAAATTGTCGGAGAACCTTCTTTTATTCCTTTTAGATACCAAGGTCAGTATGATGATGTAGAGATAGAGTTGTATTATAACCGATTTAGGTATTACGACAGTTCCGCAGGAATTTATGTTTCCCAAGACCCGATAGGGCTTACAGGTCAAATGCCTAATTTCTATGCTTATGTTCGTGATTCCAATAAGTCAGTTGACTTAACTGATGCCCTACAAATTGTGCTATTTCTGTAATAATATCATTTTTCATGGCTTGAAATTATTCTTCTGACTGCTTTGCTGTATAACTCATAGTAGCATATTTTATTACAGATTTAGAAGC
>JAKVAS010000012.1 GCA_022448165.1 Crocinitomicaceae bacterium
AAAATTTTCCGAGATTCAAAAAAATGGAGCCCGTCGAGTCATTATTGACTGTCGGAAGCCAGAACTCTATGCAAATGGTCATATTGAAGGTTCTTTTAATGTAGACCGACCTGACATTGCTGATTCGAATATAGCTTATGGAGGAATGATGATTTCACGAGTAGAAATCGCCAAAATGCTAAGCTCATTTGGAGCACTCTCAAGCGATCATATTTACTTATATGACGATAAGGGAGGCTGTGATGCAACCAGGCTCTGGTGGATCCTTTATACTTATGGCCATAGAAATACAACCGTATTAGATGGTGGTTTTACCAAATGGAAACAACTCGGATATCCTGTATCTAAAAAGGCGACAAAAACATCTCCATCAGACTTTCAGTTCTCACATACTCAAGACAATCATTTAAAAGCAACAATGAATGATGTCAAAACAGCCATAAAAGATCCCAATACAGTTTTGTTGGATACGCGTACATGGGAAGAATATTTAGGTACAATGCTCAAAGACGGTGCCTATCGTAAAGGAAGGATACCAACTAGTGTATACGCCAATTGGAGTTATCATCTCACTCCTGAAGGGAACAAAACACTAAAATCGACGGAAGAACTTAAAACATTTTTCAAAGAAAAAGGAGTTACAAAAGATAAAAAAGTTATCGCCTACTGCCAATCCGGCGTGCGCTCTTCACACACGACTTTTATACTTACGCAATTACTAGGGTTCGATAACGTTAAGAACTATGACGGTTCATGGATTGAGTGGAGCTATCATTCTAAACTCCCCATTGAATTAGGGGAGCTAGACTTCAATAAAAAAAAGAAACCCACAAAAAACAACTGGCCTATCTGGAGCGCGCTAGTAATCGGCTTATTCGCTATACTAATTTCATTTAAAAAAGTGAAATTTAACTAGTCCACGTCTAATTTAAGGCTTCTTTTTTCTATAAAAAAGTTCTATATATTACTTCAAAAGGATCGATGTTCAACTCAACATTGCTAATTTAATTCTCCCGAAAAAGAGAAGAGGACAAATAACGATCACCTCGATCGGGAACAATTGCCACAATGACTCCTTTTTCAATTTCACTGGCTAATCGTAAGGCGCTAGCAACAGCCCCTCCGCTGCTCACACCTCCAAACACTCCTTCTTTCCTAGCTAATTCCCTAGCCATATTAACTGCACTCTCCTCACTCACTTCGAGTATTCTATCTATTTTAGAACTATCAAATATTTTAGGTAAATACTCTTTTGGCCATTTTCTTATCCCTGGGATTTTTGCCCCATCTTCTGGCTGTACACCAACGATAACAAGGTTGTGATTTTTCTCTTTCAAAAAGTTCGAAACTCCCATTATTGTTCCAGTAGTTCCCATTGCTGAGACGAAATGGGTAATCTTCTTATTCGTTTCTTCCCAAATTTCAGGACCTGTTGTTTTGTAATGGGCCTTCCAATTATCTACATTTTGAAATTGATTTAGCATAAAATAACCATATTCTATTGAAAGTTTCTCCGCATAATCTCTCGATCCTTCAATACCTTTTTCTGGATCCGTTAATATTATTTCCGCTCCATACGCCCTCATTGTTTGAGCTCTTTCTACAGTTGAATTCTCAGGCATTACTAAAATCACTTTCACTCCCAACAAAGGAGCGATAAAAGCCAAAGCAATTCCCGTATTTCCACTTGTTGCTTCAATAATAGTGTCGCCTTTCCGAATATCTCCACGAATCAACGCTTCATTAATCATATTGAAAGCGGCTCTATCTTTAACACTTCCACCAGGGTTGTTTCCCTCCAATTTCAAGAATAGTTTGACCTTCTTATTGTTTACCAAATTACTCACTTCTATCAGTGGAGTATTTCCAATTTGATCTGTGATACGTCTACCTATTCTTTTTGGTTGTTTTACGATATTCTCAGTCTGATAAGTTACCATAGAACTTTTTGGAACAGATTCTTTTATCCAAACATTTGCTCCGATTGTACTATTCTCTCCAATCACAATATCTCCTCCTAAAATTGTCGCATTCGCATAAATTGTAACATTACTTTCAACTGTCGGATGCCTTTTTATCGACGCCATTTTTTTTGAAATTTGTAATCCTCCTAACGTTACTCCTTGGTAGATTTTAACATGATCGTGTATCACTGCAGTCTCTCCAATTACAATACCAGTAGCATGATCAATAAAAAAAGATGTTCCAATTTCAGCTCCTGGATGAATATCAGCTCCTGTAATACCATGTGCATATTCACTCATCATACGAGGTATAATTGGAACATGTAATTTCCGTAATTCTCTTGCCAATCGGTAAATTGCAATCGCATAAAACCCCGGATAAGCTAAATAAATCTCCGATAAACTCTTTGCGGCTGGATCATTCCCTTCAAACGCTAACGCATCTAAATCCAATGTTTTACGGACCTTCTTTAAGGTTTTAACATAATCCTCCCAAATATGACCATGATCAATCGATAAATCATCAGCAATTGCGTTGAACAATAGATGCATCTTACTCAACTCCAATTGTTGTTGATCAACATTGTCAAACAGGAGATAAAACATTCCTTTCGTAAAAGGGATTATGTCTTCTTTTAATCGAGCACCGCGTCTTGGTAGCACTTCTTTTTTTTGCAAAATTTCCATTATTATTATTCGGATTCAGGAGCTAATTCCAGCTCCAAACCATCCATTTTATCAGTTAAATTTAGTTGACAACCCAGCCTACTATTACTTTCTACGTAAAAGGCTTGGTCTAGCATTTCTTCTTCCGCGTCTTGCATTTCGGGTAAATCATGTTCAGAAAGAACATAACATTGACACGAAGCACACATAGCCATTCCACCACAAGTTCCCTCAACAGGAAGTTCATATGCTTTACACAACTCCATTACATTCATATTCATGTCGGTTGGAGCCACTAAATTGTGCAACTTCCCATCTCTGTCTTTAACTTTTACAATAATGTCTGACATTCTTAATGCTTCTTAACTTAGATACTTACCACAGCAGCTTTTTTAGCTTCTTTCTTCGTTCCATCAAAACCTTCGACCCCACCAACGGTTGTATATTTCATTACGTAACGTTTATTCGGATTAATTTTATTGAATGCATATTGCACTGCAATCGTTGCTTCATGAAAACCACATAAAATCAGCTTTAATTTTCCTGGATAGGTATTCACATCTCCAATGGCATATATTCCAGGAATATTTGTACTATAATCCAATGCATTATTCACTACAATCGCATTCTTTTCGATCTCTAATCCCCAATTAGCAATCGGTCCTAATTTTGGTAAAAGCCCAAATAATGGAATTAAGTGATCTGTCTCTTTTATTATATCACCTTTCTCCTTATGCTTGATTAAAACCGAACTAAGCTTATCCTCGCCATGTACTTCTTTCACTTCAGCATCTGTAATTAAGTTTATCTTTCCTAAAAGAGAAAGTTCACGAACTTTTTCCACTGAATCCAAAGCACCTCGAAATTCATTTCTTCTATGAACGAGTGTTACCTCACTCGCAACGTTAGAAAGAAAAATGGACCAATCCAAAGCGGAATCACCTCCTCCAGAAATTACAACCTTTTTATCTCTATATATCTCCGGATCTTTAATAATATATTCTACCCCCTTACCTTCATAATCAGGAAGATTTGGAATTGGCGGCTTTCTAGGCTCAAATGACCCTAAACCTCCTGCAATCATAACAACAGGTGCATTATGAATAGTTCCTTGATTCGTCGTTACATTAAAACTACCATCCTCCTGCTTCTCAATCGTATCAGCTCTTTCACCCAATGTATAACCTGGTAAAAATGGCTCGATTTGTTTTTCTAGATTAGTAATTAAGTCTCCTGCGAGTACTTCTGGGTATGCTGGAATGTCGTAAATCGGTTTCTTTGGATAAATCTCTGCACATTGTCCGCCTGGCTGGGGAAGAGCATCAATAAGATGACATTTTAACTTCAATAACCCTGCTTCGAAGACAGTAAATAAACCTACTGGTCCTGCTCCAATTATTAAGATATCTGTTTTAATCATTTTGCTTTATTTTGATATTATACTTTTTGTTAATTCATTTAATCGTGTGACTTTATTCGAAAAGTCTCCCCCTATTTCACTCCTGTATTTATTTAAATTCTCCACTAAGTCACTGATATCCTTCGGAATAACTTCTTCAAAAAATTGACGTAACCTCTTTGCTGTTGTAGGAGATTTACCATTTGTAGAAATGGCGACTTTGACATGTCCTTTTGTGACAATTCCCCCTAAATAAAAGTCACAATAATCTGGAGTGTCAGCAACATTGATAAGTATATTGGCAGATTTGCAATCATTATACACCTGAACATTAACTCTCTTGTTATTCGTTGCAGCAATGACCATATTCTGATTAACTAACACAGAGATATTGTACTCCTCTTTTATCAACTCAACCTTATAAAGGCTACTCAACAAAAGAACATCATCAGAAAAATCAGGCGCAATCAATTTTACTCTTGCATTTGGGCTTGACTTAAGCATAAAGGCCAATTTTTCATAAGCGACTGCTCCCCCTCCAACAATCAAAATATTCAATTGAGAAGCTTTCAAAAATATTGGGTATAATTCATTCCTTATCATGACATTAATTATTTGAGTATTGCGCCGATTCCAACGAGACAAAATTCTCTTGAATGGTTCGTAATCGGGAACTCTCCTTAACTACATCACCAATCACAATAATTGCTGGTGAAGCAAGCTTTTTGGCTTCAACAATTCCCACAATCGAATCAATCGTTCCTATTCCAAACTTTTCATTTATAGTTGTGCCATTTTGAATAATGGCAACTGGTCGTCCACCTTTATTTTGTTGCTTAAAAAGTGTAACAATTTGCGTTAGTTTACTCATCCCCATAAGAATCACCACAGTTGCTGTTGACTGTGCTGCGAGATACACATCTTTGCTCAACTTTTGATTTGATGTTGTTCCAGTAACTACCCAAAAGCTTTCGGAAACTCCTCTTTTAGTAAGAGGAACTCCTAAGTTCCCTGGTACGGATATCGAAGAGGTAATTCCTGGTACAACCTCAATGTCAAGTCCAAATTTTTCTGCGTAATCAATTTCTTCTGAACCACGTCCAAAAATAAATGGATCACCTCCTTTCAACCGCACTATATTTCCATAATTAAACGCTGAATCAATTATCATTTGATTTATTTCATCCTGAGAATATCGATGATGCCCCCTTCTTTTTCCTACAAAAACATGAATTGCTTGTGGCGCATACTTCAAAATATCTGTATTCACCAATGCATCATATAACACAACATTGGCAACTTTAAGTGCCTTTATTCCTTTAACCGTAATTAAATCTGGGTCTCCCGGACCGGCTCCAATTAATGTTAATTTTGGTTGTAATCTTCGTTTCATTGTTTCTTTCCTTTAACTCCTTTTCATTAGGAGCACCATGTCTCCCCTTAGACCCTATTACGATATTGATAATCACGTAAACTTGAACCCTATAACTTATTTTGTGTTTTATAGGCTAGAATTTATCATCATAATTCTAGTATTAAAAAAGCCCTTATGATTCATTTTACATAAGGGCTTTTCTGATTAATTATCTACTAATTATTCTAGTCTACGACTTGCCCTTTTATAACACATGCAACAGTGAAAAATTAGTAACATCATATTTGAATTTTTGTTTTTCATTTCGTTATTGATCTATACAATCTTAAGCGCTAATTTATTTTAGTTTTTTCCCCATTTAATTTTGCTCCAAACCCTTTCATGAAAGAAATACAGCACCATTTTTGTTATCAACTCTATAGATCCAATGGAAAAAGCTAATGTTAATTCTCTAGTTATAATCCATGATATAAATACTGTATCTAATGTCCCCACTGTCCGCCAACTAAGCGATTTCACGATACTTCGAAGCGGTCTATCAGAAGATATATCTTCTGAATAAACTTGTTTACTTTCTATAGATTGACTTAATAACATTTTCAATTAAATTAATACCCTATCGGGTTACTAGGCTTTGCAAATGTACGGTAGATATTTACATTTCCAAACATTTTTAATAAAAAATAAATCTACTGTGTAAAACAGAACGAATAAAGAGCTTATACACTGCTTACCAACACCTTAAATTATATGGGATAAAAACTATTCTTTAAGAACACGAACAGCTCCCCATCCATTCTCAGTCAATACATGCAACAAATAAACACCCGCCTCATTTGGCAAATCAATCTTCATCGAATCAACACCTTTGAAGTTAATTTCCTTCAATATTTTCCCCTGTACGGAATAGAGCTCAACAAAGACAAAACCTTGAATACTTCCAAATTGAATCGTTACATCGTTTAAGGTTGGGTTTGGATAGCAAGAAATTTTCTCCAAATTACCCTGAGGAATAGATGCTGTAGTAAATAGCATACAATCAGAAGTATCAACACAGCCATTTTCAGTGACTTGAACCGCGTATTCACCATTAATTAAAGGCAAATAAATCTGCTCAGTTTCCCCAATAATTTGAACATTATCATTCAAGCAATCCAACCATTGGTATTGTGCTCCAACAGCTGATGCCATAATCTGTAATCCAGACTGAGAAATTCCGGAGTCAACATCAATAATATCAACTTCCACAGTGTCTGAATAGAGAGTACAACTATTGGTCACTGTGAAAGCAACAAATATCGAATCTCCATCTTGGGCATTCGCAAAATAATGCATCCCATTGTTCCCCATATAATCAACGGTTCCATTGATGTAGTATGCAACTGATAGTCCATTGTTATTCACTTCAACAATTACCGAATCATCCTTACAAATTGAAATTGGCATCAATGATGGTTGATCTTCCCAAACATAGATATGATCAACCATAGTCAAGGTATCTTCACCAACTGTGTTAGAAGCAACAAGTTGCACGGTATAATAACCAGGGTTGCTAAAACTTATTTGTGGATCTATTGAGCTAGCACTTGTTCCTCCTTCATAAGTAACTGTGTTTGGTTGAAAGCTCCAATGGTAACTGTCCCCATACAATGAATAATTTGATAGCGTCACTATATCATTGTTGCACAATTGTGTTTGATTAGCTATATAATCTGCTATTGGCCCCGTAGAAATATTAATGTCATCCAGTGCCAAATCAGAAAGCCATCCATTACCACCATTAGATCCACGTATAATCACTATAAGCTGTCTATCAGCAAACTGAGATAAATCCACAACCTTTTGATACCATTGATTTCCCTGTTCACCAATAATAGGTGTCATGATATCCTCAAAATACTCCCCATCAGCAAGTGCGTCTACGTGCAACTCCCCAATAGAACTTCCCCACGCATGATACCAAAAGGAAAGTGTTGCAGTATTAATGTTCGTAAGGTCTATACACGGAGAATACAAACTAGCCATACTGTTATTACAAGGACCAGAACCTTCAATATAAATGTATTTACCTGAACCCGAAGTATGATCAAAAGAAGGTCCAGTATTCCCTGAACCTGTTGCTCCGTTATGCGTTCTCCAATCAATATCATCACCAAATCCGTTTGGAATATTATACCACCCATTTTGTAAAGAGCATGAAACCAACTCACAATCCCAAGCCGTACTGCAATTAGTGAAACTATCAAAATCTTCCGTAATGTTCGGACCAACACTCGCACTTAAATAAACCGTGATAGTATCTACAATCGTATCATTCAGCGAAACTCCATCCCCTGCAAATTGAGTCCAAGCTTCAATAACGTTCGCCCCTAAACTTAAATTCGAGGTAACCAAAAAAGTAAAATCATATTCTCCTCCACTGGGAATTGTGGCAAAAACAGTATCTAAATTTATCCCCCCATTATTTAATCTATAAGCTATAGGCACTACATTGACAGCATTGACTCCCCAGTTTCTCACTTTAATTACTACATCAACATCAAAAGCCATGCAACTCGGTATATGATTAGCTCCAGGACTTATGACTTCCAAAGCACCTAAATCGTCCATATTACAATTTAAATTGACTGGTTCCCTTTCAATTGCGATAACACGTCTACCCTCAACGCCATTCTGAATCAATGCAATAGAAATATACTCAGACTCCACTAATGACAGGCCGTGTAATACAATCGAATTATCCGTTGTATAAGCGACAGAGTCCATATAGTCACCAATAATGCGATAAATAACATACCCATCAGCATTCTGAAATTCATCCCAAATAAAAAGAGAAGAATCAGCACAAGACCATACCAACTGAAGATTTTCGGGTAGTCCTGAGATATTGAAACACGTATCGCTAATCCCCGAAGTTGTACTTCTTTCTACTCGAATTTTTGCTTGATTTGTAACATCTTGTGGGACCGTCCAATCATAAAATCGACTATCTGGGTTCAGCCCTGTTACAATAGAGCTCCAAGATACCCCATCATCATTAGAAAAAGAGATGTTAAACATAAGGTTACTATCACAAGCATCCCACCTCAAACGTTCCGTTTCGCCGGAAACAAATCTTTCATCTCCATGCGGATGTGTTACAACAATTTCATCAGTAACAAACTCATACGTCATAAAATACTGTTGTGGGCCTTGTGGAATTAAAGTTCCATCCACTCTAAGTTGATAGGTCCCTGCAATTGGATTATCAATGGTCACTTGTTCATGATTATTCAGTGTATCTGTAGCACGCACCGCTGGCATATCCAGCAAAATCGGGTCAAATGTTGGGTTCAACACCCAAGGTTGATAGATTGTCCCCGTAGGGTCTTCCAGTTCAATGTCTATATCATTCACTAATGATCGTGATGAAATTCCAGCAGTAGCCTCCCAATCTACCCAATACACCATCACCTTAAGCTTCTTTGTATTCACAGGAACTGTAATCGCATGTTGAATAGTTCCTCCATGACTTATATTATTCTCGGTAAATTGTCCCGCACTAATAACTTCGTATGCGCGTCTCGCATTTACATGTCCAAAACCCGTTCGGAAATCTGGACCTGGATTTTCCATATCATCCGCCGTATTCATAATAATCGCCTTTAAAACACCAGCTAAAGGAGGAATAGAATAATGATAACGAAATGCATGATTCAATTGTCCAAACACACCCGCTAAATTAGGTGATGCATGAGAAGTTCCTCCTGGTCCTGGAGATACAATATGCGGTAAAATTCTGCCATCCTTTGCAGGGCCCCGACTACTAAAACCTGTTAAATCACCATCACTATTTGAAGATCCAACTGCGAAGATATTTTTGGCCATTTTAGCCATTCCCGTAATATTCCCCCATCCTGCAGTTCCAACGTAACAATTACTACTACCTGAATTTCCAGCTGAATGCGTTATGATCCATTCCGGATTATTACGGATATCTGAATCGTAATTTGCAGACGCTGAATTATAGGTTTCACTGCTTCCTGGGCACCCCCAACCATATGAACGATTTGTAATCACAATATCACTTGCTATAACCTCAGCCATTCCTAACCCGCCAGAATACAAATCAGCACCAAATGCTGTCCCTTGTTTTTGAGGGTCAATATTTCCAGCCTTCGCCATACGAGCCCCAACTCCCGTTTTATGACCTCCAACTGTCGTTCCACTTTCATAAGTTCGTACGATTCTACTTCGGTAATTTGGATTTTCTAACGTATCTAAAATTCCACCTTCGTCTACCCCGATGTTTACTCCTGCACCATTAAAATAATATCCTTTACCATTATTATGCGATATATAAGTGCTCACAATTTGTTCAGATTCGTCCTTGATACCTTCATCTTCAAAAGGGGGCTCCACGAATTCAATATATTGCACCAATGGATGCTTAGATAACTCAATTAATATTGAAGTCGCAGCCAAAACCCTAGCACTATTATGCTCAATATCAACACTCTCAACGGTTAAATCAAATTCACTCAAAATAGAGGTATAGTCCATGCTTTCTGATTGAGACCAAAAAAGAACATTGACCTGAGCATCCTGTTCACTTCCCGCATATTCAGGAACAATCCCCAGTCGCATATCATCAGACATTTTCCATGTGTTTTCCAGTCTTCCGAGATGACGTACACCAAATGCTTCTAATGTAGACAGACTAACATCTGTATTCACTTTTGCCACCCAACAATAATTTGGTATATAGCTAAACAATTCTACACCATTTGCTAATAAATCAATCTTATTCTGATCCGTTGGTACATCATTAAACTGAATAAATAGAAAAGCTCCATCTTCAAAGACAATTGAAACATCTGTCATAAGTGAAAGATATTCACTCCTCAATTCATCTTGTAAAACAATTGATTTATTTCCGACATGAATCCTATAATTTCTAGCCCTATTTTGAGCGAATCCAATAGATATTGAACACAAAAAAAAGAATAGTGGTGCAAGTTTCATCTTTGAAAATGAGTTTATAAATGGTTAAAAGTTACATAAAGTTACCCATTTATCAACCCTATGAATCTCAAACATTCATCTTTCTCTTGTTTATTTCAAAAAAAAAACTCTATGTAACTAAATCCTCGTTAATAATCTACCTGACTATTTACTAAGTCATGCTTTACCATTATTTACGTTCTGCCTTGGTTGTCGTTTTCTCTTTTTGCCAAAAAGTATATTGCACATCTATCCCTTCAGGAACATAAACCACAATAGGCATTTTACTATTATAGCGCATTAATGAAGCGTGAGACTTAACATCTTCCAAATGAGTCTTCTGATCAAGACACCCCATACGCGTGCTCAAAACAGAACCATCACCAGTAAATTCATAATACGTGTATCCCCATCCTGAAAGGTTCTTATCCAAAAAGCTACCTGATAATGAATGATGGTTACAGTCAACCTCTATTCGTTTTGTAGCTACAACTTCAACTTTGTAATTATCCTCATCATTCTGTTTATCAAGTGCAATCACGTACCTGTTAAATCCCTCTTTCGGTTCAGGATACATAGAGATATCATGCTCTCCTTGTTTAATGTTAGTCTCTTCTTTCATTGTATCTAATATTTCAACCAATTCAAAATCATATGGTGAACGGTCAGCCAACATCTCATGATTCATTAACCATTTTCGTAAAACCTTTATCCTATAGTAAGTCCCTTCCTCGTGCACAAAACCTGCAATCAAATCACACAGAGGTTCCCATTTTTGTATTGATGACAATTCAACTTCTTCAGAAACCTGAAAACAAGGTAATGATTCTCCAAAAGCACCGAGTGACAAACTTTTTTTCGAATTCACCCAGTAGAAAACCTCTTCTTTCTTCTCATACTTATCCAAACTATTATTTTCAGAAGATTCTTTATGAAGAAAACCTTCTTCTCTTGCTTTGTGAAACGCACATCCAAAGAGGATACTTATTAAAATAATTGTATATCCTAATTTCATAAGTACTGTCATTTTAATTTCATTTGATCACGAACTTACTAGTTCTCTTCTGAATTGGTTCAACCCTCTAAAAGTTTTTCGGTAAGACACCTCTTAGAAGGGGTGAGCTTCTTTATTCATAATGGTCTCTTTAAGTTTTAGTAAAAAAAGAGGCAAAGAATTATAACCCGAGCTTCAAGTTAATATGCTTTTATATTTGATTTTTACATTGATAATCAATAACTTATAATATCACCAAAATAATAAGCTATGAAAAACCTTATCAGAACACTTAACAAGTGGGCGAATTCACATATGAGTTTAACCATGGATTCAATTCGGATGATTCTTGGGATATTTATTTTCATCAAAGGACTTCAATTTGCCTCACAAACAGATCTGTTGGTTGATTTAATTCAACCAAATGACCCATCAGCTTCAACTCTTTTCATAGCTCACTATGTGGCCATGGCACACTTTGCAGGAGGTATACTTGTCTTTTTTGGATTAATTACACGTCTGGTATTATTGATCCAATTACCTATTTTCATCGGAGCTGTTATCATGAACACTATAAATGGAGCAGAATCTGTAATTATGGCTCAAGCAATTTTCGGACTTATAGGGTCAATTGTATTCATCTTATATGGATCTGGGCGCTATTCAGTTGATCACAAATTACAAATGGAAATGTAGCTTTAAATAACACTTCAAAAAAAACTTCTATCAAACTAGTTAGATGATTGCAAGTAATAAATTAAAACGACCTTCTATCGGAGGTCGTTTTAATTTATTATAATGTTATAAACCCTAATTCAGAGAACAAATAAAGCTATACCAATTTTAAGCAATCTAAACTTATTATTTCTTATCCGGACTCACCTTTTTAAACCTTGATGGAATTAACCTCGTCACCCGAATTTAACCTCTTTTGAAAAGTGTTCTAAATTCTCTTTTTGAAAAAAAACTCCAAAATATAGAATGTCATTCTCTCATTTCCAATGCTATTTTCCCAATTAAACGGACATAGTACGTTCTATCTACCCTCTGGTATACTAATTGAGCAATAGACATAGAACCAACGAAATGTACTATGTTAAATTCAGAATCAAACGTTACCAACCAATTATTATCAAAGTCAAAAGAACTTAATGATTATGCATGGGAATTGAATAGAGAAGATCCTAGAAAAGCCATAAAACTTGCACACGAAGCAGTTGAAATTGCTGAAAATGAAAATTGCTTAGATCAGATTTATTTTGGATACTATGTAATAGGAACCGCTTCTGTTTGGATATCAAAATACGAGGTTAGCATGAAAAACCTCTTTAAAGCACTAGAGTATTTCGAGGGAATAAATAACAGAATAATGATTGCGCGTTGTCAATATAGCTTAGGAACTTGCTATTACTATCAATCTAATTACTCGGATAGTCTTGCATCATACTACAGTTGTTTAGATCATTATTCTGCGTTAAACAATATGATGGGAAAAGCAGAAGCAAAAAACGGTATAGGAAGTGTTTTTTATGAAACCGAAAATTATCTAGATGCATTAAATGTTCTGAAAGAAAGCTATAGCTTACTTCAGGGTGATGATAATAGCTCTCTTGCCTTACGAGTGCTACATGGAATAGGAGAAGTATATCTTCTCTTAAATAGATTCCGCACTGCTAAATACTATTTCGAAAAGGTAATTAAAATGTCAGACAAAGTTGAAATGAATCAAGTCTTCATATTTTGTCACTATGGCTTGGCCAAAATTGCCAAAAACAATAAAGATGCAGTGAAGGCACATGACCACCTGAAAAAAGCAATTAACCTTTCTCGCTCAATTGAATTCAAAATAGGTCTTGCAGAATGTTTATTCTTAAAAGCGGAAGTATTGTTAATCGAAAAACATGTTGATTTAGCACTCAATTGCTTTGATCAATCCATTGAAATAGCCAGGGAGATTAGTAATTACTCGATTATTGCTAAATATCATGGAAAAATGGCAGATTTCTATGAAGAACGAAATGGTTTTAAAAAAGCTAATTTTCATCTCAAAGAATATAAGAAATCAAGTGATACTAATGGTATACAAAAGCATGGTATGCACATGAAAAGTTTGCAAGTCAAATTGAAAATGGAAAAAGTAGCAAACGAGAACAAAATATATAAGATTAAAAATAAAGAACTAAAGCGAAGATCCGACGACCTAAACAAGTTGAATTCAAAACTGGAAACAGTGGCTGATCTTGGTCAGGAACTTGCTTCAAAACTTGATTTTGAAGAATTATTGGAACTCATTTCAAGTCATATAAATAAAGTGATGAAAGTCGACATATTATATGTTGGACTCTTAGACAGAGATAAAAATATCATCTCATTTCCTTTTTATATGCGATCTAATGAACGGATCAACCGCGAAGAAATTTCAATGGAAAATGAAGGGAAGTTTTCCGTCTGGTGTATTAAAAACGAGCGAGATCTTGTAATCAATGATATGGACAAAGAAGCAACTTCGTATATAATTACCTCGGATCTTACGAGTAAATTACCTGCCTCTGTAATGATTGTTTTACTGCGAGTTGAAAACAAAACCATCGGCGTTTTAGGGATTCATAGTTTTGATAGAAAAGCATTTTCTAATGATAAAGTTTCAGTCGTAAAATCTCTTGGGGCATATGTTTCAATTGCACTTATGAATGCACAGGTTTACAAAAAAATCAATAATTTATATTCTCTTCTTGAAATAAAGAACAAGGAGATACTAGACAGTATTAATTATTCTCAACGTTTACAACAAGCTATTTTCCCAAAAAAGAAATTACTCAACGAAAAATTTAAGGGATGCTTCATTTTTTATCGCCCAAGAGATATTATTTCAGGAGATTTTTATTGGATGCAGCAGGTAGAAGACAGATTAGCTTTTGCATTGGCAGACAGTACAGGACATGGTGTTCCAGGGGCACTTGTAAGTTTAGTATGCTCTAATGCTTTGGATCGATCTGTTAACGAATTAGGATTGACAGACCCTTCATTGGTTATAGACAAGGCACGAGAATATGTTGTACAAACGTTCAATAAATCATCTAATGAAGTACGCGATGGTATGGATTTATCTTTCTGCGTATTTGAAGGTAACAAGGTGTATTATTCCGGAGCCAATAGTTCCTTGTGGATCGTCAGAAAAAATGAACACATTGTTGATATATGTAATGATGTAGAAATTGCCATGAGTGGCACAGAACGATCAATCCTTGAGCTGAAAGGAGACAAACAACCGGTGGGCGTTTACGAGAATATGTTCCCTTTTTCTCAAAAAGAACTAGAACTTATCGAGGGAGATATTATTTACATGTTTAGCGATGGTTATGCCGATCAATTTGGAGGAAAACAAGGGAAAAAATTAAAACGAATTGCGTTTAAAAAAATAATTCTGGAACTAGCCAATAAACCATTCGAAGAACAACAAATTGGTTTTGAAAAACACTTTTTAGATTGGAAGGGAGAATATGATCAAGTAGATGATGTTTCGATTATCGGGATTTTGTTTTAACCAAAATAAGGAACAAAAGCGGCCACCCATTGGATAGCCGCTTGTAGCCTTTATTTTATTAACTTTTAAGGTGTTGAATCCTATTTCCGTTTTTCCAAACGGACCGAATTAATAATCCATAGAAAACAAGAAGCATCAATAGATTAATCATCCAGAAATAAAACTTCAATTGAGATTGCTCATTAATTAAAAAGTTAATAGGAAGAAAGATCACTAAGTTAATTGCGAAAAAAAGAAGAATGATATTGTTCAATCCCAATAAATCCTTCTTTATATCTTCTTCCGAATTTAGAACATGTACAATATAACGAACACTCAAAAACACGATTACGAGTGATCCAACCGCTTTGGAATAAGATTGAAACTGCGCTATATCGATTGATATAAGATTAGACACTTCCCAAATCATAAATAATAGCCCCACTAATACTAATCCCCAATCTATTATTCCAAACCTGCCAATTAAACACCTGAAATAAAGGAATGTAAAGACAATAAGTTCAAAAAAAGCTAGTAATGGCAATAAAAAAATATTGCTTTGTTCATAAAATGATAATAGCCTACTTATGGCATCTATTGATAGTGAAAAACCAAAATAGAGTAGAATAATCTTATGACCATTATCTAATCGGTTAAATACATACAACCCTAATAAAAGTCCAACAAGTAACAATATTGGTGACAGATAAGTTAATCCCTCAAGTAATGTTAAAAAATTCATTGAATCATTATATAAGACTCAACAAATAGAATTCATCTAAAGAAGAGGCCGTCCCACTGGATCCAAATGGAGGCACAGGTCTTGCCAAATCATAAAACCCTATAAAGTTTCCATTCGTTTGGTCTCGTGTGACCAAATCCGCGACGAATGTTGGATCATCTCCTTTTAACGCAAAAAACGTTGAATGCTGATTTCCATGTTCAATATCACTCATTGGAACTAGGAAAGATTTATACATTCCAGAACTAGTAGTCACTACTGACTCCATCCAAGATTCACTATAATTAGTCCAGTTTCCAATTGAAGTTGAAGCTTCATTTTCTGTAATCGAAGTGTTTTCTTCCTCTGCAGATGCTCTTTTGGTTATAGGGTCTAGGCGTAAACTTGATGTTTGACAAGCAATAACGCGATTAGCAATTGTTTGCTTAAAAACAATATTATCGTAATAAGCTGGTATTAAAAAGAAGTACAGTTCATTATTAACAACTCCTGGGTAGACATGTAAATGCTCTCCAATTATTTCAAAATTAGCTGGTATTTCAAACCCATTTTTTCCTCTAAAAAGATTTTGTAAAGCTGTGGCATTGTTACGAACAACCGACCAGGCTTGCATAGCAGCCGTAATTTCTGATAGTATCATTGTTTTGTGGTTTTAAGGCACTATATACGCCAACCATGATGTGGAATTTCCCCGAAAATGAATTAATTTAAATAGTGCCTAGATTCATATCAAATGTAACATTTTATCATGAATCAACAAATGGGATTTTCCTCAACGCCTTGTAATAACCCTGACAAGAATCCCATTGAAATACATCTATATCAAAATAATCTGACCAACCAACAATACACTACCCTACTATTTATAACTCATCTATATGAATAAACAGTTCTTCTTTTAACTCTCCTGAAATTTCAGACCAAATATGTAGCAGAAAATCATGAGTGGAGTAATTTCCAATATCCAAACTAAATTCTTCAGAGCTTGAGTCAAAAACAAAATTACTTAATGTACCACTCTCAGTGGTAAAGTCATGACTTCCCATATAAATGACTGTTTCATTCGTGTCGTTACTAATCAAATCAACATGCAACATCATTGAATCTGTAAAGGTCGCATACCCAGAAAGTCGAATAAAATAATCATCTACTGCTAAAGAATCATAAGTATCTGAAGACACTTCAAAATTTTGAGAAAAACCGAACGATGATGACAGCAGACATAAGACGAAAAGGTGAAATTTACAATGTATACCAAACTTAAATTTCATGGCAGGTACTTTTTTTATAGTGGTTATTAAAATATCGTAAATACCAGAAAAGTCTATGCGTCTCTTGGAGAGCAAAAGGTGAATTTTAGGTAGGTACGATTACAATTATTATGCAAAAGTAATAACAAGAATTGAACTAACAATAATCAAAATTCAAAAAAACTAAAAAGGGTATTTTCCGCACAAAACTCAATAGAATCAAACCAAATATTTCACCAAATTATCTTTTTCGTCTCTTCATCTTTTTACGCCATTTCCTTCGAATAAACTTCACTCCTAACCCTGTACCTGTCAGAGAAATCAACGTTCCTCCAAGCAATAAAAAAACCATCACAATATCCCAAAGAGGTCGATTCCATGCTAGAAATGAAAAATCTAAACTGTGAAGTCCATTATACAACCAGCGCGAGACTCTATTTCGAGTAGAACATTTTAATACAACTTTGGTCGTTTTTGGATTAACATAATATGTTATTCCGTTTGTTGAATTGAACTTATAGACTGGCAGTTCCTTATTATTGTGTCGACTATAGTAATAATCATCATATTTTTTCATCAATATCCCACCCTCTATAGTGTCTGCTATAGAAAAAGACTGAATAACAGACAAGTAATCGGCCAACACAGGACTTGTCATACTAGAATCTACACAAATTAAGCTTTGTCCATTTTCGGTATACAACTGAGTATATAAACGCCCTTGAAAAAGACTAAATGATGCTTCTTTAAACTCTTTAGTCTTCATGGAATTTTTCCAATCATTCCAAATCTCATCATTAAAACAGTTTAAATTAAATTCTTTTCCGCGCCATACCGCAGTCTCTTCATTATTCAAGGCTGTGCTTGGCGTCCAATCAAATGGCGTCATACTCATAAAGCCACTAAAAACCCATGTGCATACGAATAAACCAAAAAACAATCCTAAATAATAATGAAAGTTATACCATCTGTTTTTAAACCGTTTGAACTTTGCTCTTGGTTTTTTCTTATACCGAACTATTCCTGTAATAATGCCGGTAATTGCCATAATAAGTCCCAAACCCGCTAAGCACATAACTAATTGCGACCAAAAAGTTGAATGCACTCGGATGTCCCTAAAATAAATCCAATGAGGAATTGCTCCAATCCAAGCCCAAAAACGTTCGGAATTTGTGTTAAGTTGAATCAGCTCACCTGTTAAAGATGAAACATACACTCGCGTTTTATTATTATCCTCAAATTGGATTTTATACACCGGTAAATGAGGCATGAACTTTTTTCTTGGTATCCATTGATCCAACTCAGAAATTAATTCAACCTCTGAATTATCCATTATCCCCGTTGCTAATTGCGCTATATTAATTGCTTTCTGTTCGTCTATTTTCAGAACCTCCCCGTTATCCGCATACTTGGAATATAACTCCCCTGAATTAGTAATCAAATGATATACTGGACGATCTAATTGATAATTGATTCTTATTGATTGAATCTCCTGTATACCATCCCTATAAAAGACCTCTTTCGGGCTTAAAACGGTTGAATCGAAAGTATGATTGGCATTTAATTCAATCCTGCTTTGTGAATCAAGAGAAGGAAAACTATGATACATCATAACAAATCCAGAAAGAAACCAAACGAGAAATAACAAACAAAAAAATGTTCCTAGCCAATGATGTAAATTAATTAGTCTTTTCATCTGAAAATTAGAGGTTGTCTAAAAAAAGACAACCTCATTTTTTAACTGAATTTATTTTAACAATGAATCAAATTTTATAGCTAAAACTAAGTTTAATGTTTCTTCCTTGTCCAAGAAAAAATTGATTGCCGTAAATGGCATCCGTGAAGTAAAGAGCATCTAAAACATTATTTACATTTAAGCCAATTCGAGTTCGATTTGCTTGATAGAATATTGTAGCATCTAAAATTCCGTATGCTGGCAATGAGTATGTATTATCTGAATCCGTATAGTTGTCACTTACATAGTTCATACCAGCACCGACTCCTAAACCTTTTACAAAACCATCAGTAAACTCATAACTCATCCATACATTAACCATGTGTTCAGGTGCAAAACGCAATTTATTTCCTGAATTAATTTTTTGCAAAGAATCTAATTCGTATGCCCTAACGCGAGCATCCGTAAAAGCATATCCCGCCTTTATGTAAAGACCCTTCAAAGGTTCTGATTCTAAATCAATTTCAAATCCTTTTGAATCCGCTGACCCGATTTGTTTAAATTCATTTGCTGTTGTCTTTTCCACGATATTATTTTTCAAAATATAAAATGTCGAAACCGTTCCTGTCAAGATAGCTCCCTTCTGAAACTTGATTCCTCCTTCAGTTTGATACCCTGTTTCTGGGTTAAAAAGAGTACCGTCGTTAGCAATTCTTCTCGATGGTTTGAAATAATTAGAGTAGGATCCAAATAGGCTGATATCTTTAATTGGCTGATATACAAGCCCAGCCCTATACGTTAACGCAGTTGAAGGTATTTCCGTTTTTTCTCCATTATTGATAATGTTTCTATTTACATCTATATCGTCAGTGTAATAAGTTCCGTTAAAGATATCGTATCTCAGCCCTATTAGCGCTTTTATCTTATTGGAAACCTTTATCCAATCTTGTAAAAAGAACCCATTCACCATTTCTTCTTTTACTTGAACACGATCATCATAAGCTTCAATATGCCCTTGATTTAATGTTGGATTGACTACTGAAACAGTTGTAAAAGCACCTGGCCCTGTGACCCCGCCCCTAAAGGTTTTTCGATCCAAATAACTAAATGAATGTCCAACTAAAGCTTTATGTTCAATATTACCTGTTGAAAAACTATAAGTTAAATCGAACTGATTTTGAACTGGCTTTGTGACATGATTGAAGTAAAATGGAAATCCTCTCGTAATAGAATCTTGCGTAGCATTGAAATACAACCATTCTGTTGATAAATAATCAATGTCATCAAATGACCAGGAAGCGAGGTTCGAAATTTTCAAATTGGAATTAAACATATGAGTATATTTCAATTGAAAATCAGCACGTTTGTGTTTTAAATAATCTTGAGGGTCATTATACCGTGTTTCTGGATTCATACCAGGTATAATATTTCCATCTTCATCAACTGGAATTCCTGTATCAGTATCGTAGAGGTCATTATTTCCTTGGATATAAAGTTCAAAACGATCCTTCTTCGTTGGAGTGAAATCAAACATTACAGATAAATTGTTTGTTTCTACTCCATAATCTCTCCATCCATCACTTCGAGTGATTCCAAAATCAACCCTATAGCGGATGTTTTTTGAAATTGACCCACCATTACCGACAGTCATTTCATAAGAATTGTAGCTTCCATAAGAAGCTTTAAAGTTGGATTTTTGTTTGTATGTTGGCTTCTTACGAACGATGTTGATAATTCCACCTAAGGCAGAATGTCCATACAAAACACTCGCTGGTCCCTTTAGTACTTCAATTCTTTCAACATTTGCAAGATTTGTTGATGGAGCGCTTGTGGAAATGTTGTGTCGCTCATCCCTAACTCCATCCACTAACATTACAAAATTATTGAACCCTCTAACTCTGAATGTTTGAAATCCTCCATACCTATTAATTGGTCGTACGCCAGTTGCACTTTTCGCCGCATCGCCCAAGCTAGATACATTTCTCTGTCCAATAACCTTAGCGTTTACACTATTAATGACCACTGGATTATCCAATGCTTTTACCCTAAGTTTGCCAACCTCAGGAAGATTTTTCTTATCCGTCTGAACGACAACTTCTTTGTAATTAGAAATTTTTAACGTGTCTTTGACATCCTGAGCCTTTAGACCTTTACAAGTAAAAAATAGAAGACCAACGAATACAATTTTCGTTCTCATTATATTTGATTTAATAATTTACACTACTAAATCCATAAATCAAGCGTAGGGGCAACAAGAATACCATTCAAGAGCATAAGACTCCACCCAGAATCGAATACAAACAAACAATATATCATGTCTCATAGCCTTTATTCCCGAAAGCATGGATCACATTACCGCTTTATGGCAGGTCTTCTGACTTACTCCCTTTTTTAAGTCTTCCCATTCGTCATTTAACAAACAGTGACATTCATAAAAAAGCTCTCATATTGAGATGAAGCTTACAGCTGCGGGTACAGTTCTCGAATTACACGAGATTCCCTTTTAATCTTGGTACAACAAGTACCATAAAGCACTGCGAAAGTAATTATTTTTCCAACGTTGGTTATTGAAAATCTGAAAAAATTGTATCAAATCATGTGAATATTAGGGAAAACCCTTTTACCTGATAGTACAATAAAATGATAGATAGACATCTTATTTATTTCAAACATCCCTGATCAAAGCTACTCTGCTCATAATCCATAAGAGTTCGTTTTTTCCTGTAGATTTAAGTAAAGTTAATTCGACGGAATTATTTTAATTATTCATTAAAATAGAACTCATACTTACCGACTTTCCCATCTAAAGAAAAGCGAACACCACCAACTTTATTTACCAATTGTTTAATCAAATTTAACCCTGTTCCACTAGAATTGTTCTCGTCAAACGATGAGTAATCTTGATACATGAAAAAGAACAAATCTCCTTGCTTTTCAATTAGAATCTTTACCTTTTTATCAAGCCCTTTTTTATGCTCAATGGTATTCGATAACATTTCATTAAAGATTAATCCAAAATAAACGATTCGTTCACTCTTGATTTCTACTTTGTCTATTTTCTTTTCAAGTAAAAATGCGTCTGAAGAAATTTTATCATTCAATTCAATGATCGCACTGAAATATTGATTTATTTCAATTCGTTCATTGTGAACTTCTAAATACAATTGCTTATGCAGAGCACTAATTGTCCTGATCTTTCCTGACATATGATCGAAAGCTTTAGCATCTGATTTTTTCAAATTCTTAGATGCATATTTCAACATAGAAATAATCATTTGTAAATTATTCTTAATTCTATGATTACTTTCAACTAATAGTACTTGATATCTATCATTTGCTTCAACAATTCGTCGTTTCAACTTCCTTTCTCTAATTAATAACATAATTGACCCTAAAATCAAAATAAGAAGAACTGCTAAGTAAATATTGAGTTCTTTTTTGATTTTAACTTCTTTCTCTATTTGAATTCCTTTCTCCTCAATTTCATTTTCATACTTCTCTATTTCATATAAGGTTCTAAACGCATTCAATTTCAATGAGCCAGTGCTCTCTAAATTTGTAACCTCTCTCTTACATGATTTAAGCGCCCAATAATTGGCACTAGCCGTATCTTTCTTTTTATTATAATAACTAGAAATAACAGCATATAATTCCCTCTCAGCTGTATACCATTCTTTGTCTTGGACAATATCAAATAATTCATTAAATATTCTCATGACGTTCGCTGAATCTTCTCTTGTTTCAAAAGTCCTTAACATGTTGGTCCTAGCACCGACATAGTTATGCGTATCCTTTGTTTCAAGAAAAAGGTCTGAAGCTAGCTGCAAATAGTAGAGTCCGGAGTCTGAATAATAATTCGAAATAGAATATCCTAATTCATTATATAAGCCTGCTTGAATATTTTTTAAGTCGTACTTATTTGCTAAAATCAAGGCACTATCTAAATAATGTCTAACGGAATCATATTTTCGTGAATCGTCTAAATCATTCGCTCCTTCATTATACAGAGCTGCTATTCTTCCTAATTTTTCCGCATGTAACGACGGGTGATTACCTGATTTATCTAGTTTCTTCAAAATACTCAGTCCCTCTTCAAAATCTCCTGTTTTCCTCATCAATTCTGCGAGAAATATTTTCCCCATGATTACCTTCTTCTCTTGATTATGAAAACTAGCAATCTCAATTGCTTTGTTTATTTCTTCTGAAGCTTCAGCAAACAAGGCAACATCTTCATATTTTTTAGCAAGAAAATAAGAATCCTCAAAAGAACCAGAAGAGGCTACCTTTTGTCCTAGAAGACCAATAGTATGGGTAAAACATAATAATAATAACAGACGATTCATTTATTCGGAATGATACATTCAAGTATAAGTTACATTTATTATCTCTTAGCAATCCGATTTAGACGAAAATACTTTTAGGATCTTCAAATATTTATTTTGTTTCGGGAGCCTCATAAACCCTCAAAGATAATAGGTTTCAATCCATGGACCAATTTATTAGAATACGGTGCTTTTTGAGACATAATTATCACAATTAAGTCGTCTTTTGGAGAGATATAAAAATGTGTACTCCCTATACCATTCCATCCGTAATCGCCTTGATGTCCTTGATTGCCCCATTCTTTCATATTTACCATAAAACCAAGTCCGAACCCAATTAGCACTTCATTGTTGTTTTTATAAACCCCCTCACCCTCCGGCAATTGATTTTTTTTCATTTCAACAATAAGGTCTGAACTAATTAACGTGTCATTATTAAAAATACCATCGTTGAAAAGAAGCTTACAAAACTTCAAGTAATTCGAACTTGTTGAAACCAATCCACCACCACCTGATTGCATTCGTTCCTTTAAATAATCCGTTGATTTGTACGACTCTTTAAGCTTCAAATTATTCTCATAATAAGAACAGAATCTACCTGTTTTTGATTTAGGCAACTTAAAATGGGTATCACTCATTCCTAACGGGTCAAAAATATTTACTTTAAGAAATTCTGATAAGGACTTACCGCTTACCCTTTCTATTAAGCATCCCAATACATCAACTGATAAACTATAGTTATATTTTGTGCCAGGGTTACTTTGCAGGGGAAATTTTGACAATCGTTGAATCATTTCATTTGTATTACCAACGAATAAAGGATGATTTTGGTTGTACAACTTATCCACTTTCGAAGTGCCCAAACCAAAGCCGTAAGCAAACCCTGACGTATGCCGAAGTAAATCTCTGACAGTTATTTTCCCTTTACTCTTCACCTGTCTTTTCTTTTCTAAAACCATCAAGTTTTTCAGCTCTGGAATATACATTTCTATTGGGTCATCCAGCTCAATTGAGTCTCGGTCCACCAACAGCATCGTGGCTAATGACGTTATGGGCTTTGTCATGGAGTAAATTCTAAAAATAGAAGATGTATCCATCAATATATTGTCTTCAATATCCTGATAACCATAAGCACTATGCATTAAACTTTTTCCTTTATGAGAAACTAAAACAACCGCTCCGGCAATATTTTTTTGACTTATTTGATTCTGAATAAATTCATCAACCATTAATTCATTCTTCAGCTGCTGAGCATTGATGCTGACAAAGGGAAAGAGAAAGAGAAATGCGCCAAGAAAAAGTTTAGTCATGATTTTAGCTTTGATCGAATGAAATCAAGAATTGAACCAATTATTTATAACAGCTATAACGGATAAAGTATGTGAGAACTATAACGCTTAGAATCAAGTTTGACGTTAATTAATGATTTTATATCTAATCCGCAATTAAATGTAGATAACCATGCTTTGACTCAGTGTTTTCATGAAAAATATCTGAATAGGTCACTGAATAAAAATAGGTTCCTTCCGAAGCAGCGGTGCCATTAATCATTCCATCCCAGCCAAGTACACTATTTCCAAAAGTATATTCATAAACTATATTTCCCCACCTATTTCGTATAACAAACGTTTCCACATCGACCCATTTTGGGTCCACCCCAAATATTGGAATATATAAATCATTCACCCCATCACTATTTGGCGTAAATACATTTGCGAAATCTACTATTGGCTCACAGTAGTTCTCTACATAAATAGAATCAATACTAAAACATGAATTAATTGGTTCCGTAATAATTACTGAATACCAACCAACATACCCATTATCAACTATGATTTGTGCATTCGGAAACGGTGGAGACCATTCGTAGTTCATTCCGGGGTTCAGAGCATCCAAGGTTACATCTCCTTTATCAGGACAATATATCATACTATCTTCTTGAAATGGTAAAACAGGCAATGAAACTATTTCGACTTCTGCTGTATCAGAATAATTATTGTTATTAAACGTAATGTCCAATATGTAGTTTCCCGATTCACTGATGTACACTATAGTATCATTAAGGTCAAAAGGATTGGCGTAATCAATCGTATTCCAATCTATCAAGGTATCACCTGCTTCAGAAGACCATGTGTAACTTGTAATATTATCCGTATAAAAACTCAATTCAGCACTATCAGGATAACATGCAATAACATCTTCTACATGAATACTAGTGTAGGGAAAACAAATCTGTTGAAGATTTGTTGAACCGCCAGTTGAAGAGGTGAATCCCCAAAAGACAAGCGTATCTCCGCCAAAAACATCGTTAATTAAGTCAACCGAATGAGACATTCTCAAATCACCATCAAAATACATTTCTAATACTTTTAATGGCGCATTCCATACAATCCTTGTATTATGGTAATTTCCATCTTCGACATTAGTGCCCATAGGATTCAAAGAAACGGCTCCTACGAGTGGAGATATAAAATCAGCATCTTGATACATACCAGTATGGTCTTCAGGAATATCATCATTTGCTGCTCCATTATTCCAAGTGTCATATTCGATTCCAATAGAAGGTACAATCCCCTCATAACCAATACCTCCTCCGACACTACCAATGTTTGTGGCGTTAATCCCCCTCATAACAAAAGCAAAGCCATCAGCACCATTTGCATCATTAGATCCAAGTGTTAAGCAAAAAAGTGCATCAAAGCTATTAGATAAATCGATCGGATCGTCATCCCAAACAGCACCTGCTTGTCCCGTAGCATCATCCGTCAGTGTGAAACATGTATCAACATCAGGACACACGGGAGATACAATATCGTTAATCCCATAAGCATCTCCGATAACTGTATACGTATTTTGCCCAAATGAGGGTATTCCTCGCAATAAAACAATTAGTATTAAAACCTGTATCCGTCTCATATAAAATTAGTTATTCCTAAAAACATGAATCTAAATTCGTATTCACTGTTCACAATAATAGCTTACAAGTGAATACTCATTAATAAATCACCTTTGTTTAGATATTATCTCCTGAAACAATATTGCCACAATAAACTAATCTATCGAAACAATGTACTGATACAAAACCAATACATCTCAAATTTTACACCTTTCAGAGCAGCCCTGCATTCCCTTAAAAAATGAACCTTTTACCCTATTCAATTAGTTTTTAACAACTAACCTTTTCGAAATCATCATAGACCCGGTAAATAACTTCACAGTGTAGATTCCATTAGAAAGAATTGATGTATTAAGCTTATGATATGTTCTACCAGCTTCAACATTTTTTTCCAATCTAGAGGATACTACCTGCCCCATCATATCGACAAGCTCGATTGCCACATCTTGACTATTAGACAAACGAAGCGTAACTATAGCTGACTCACTAGACGGATTCGGGTAAATCTTCACAGATGATTCGATGATATCTTCATCCAAACTGCTTAACATTTCTCCGTATCCGGCCTGATAAACTTCTAATCCCTTATCAACTAATGTTACATTAACAGTCGATCCACCCTCTATTTCAGTAATAAGTGCTTCACCCTCAGTTTGACCGATCATAATAACTGGAATTGTAACATTAGGACCACAGACCCCTTCTCCCATCGTAACCGGAGCTCCAGGAACATTATTCACTATGACTGCAGCCACAGCACCAGCATTTTGAGCCTCTTCAGCTTTACAACCAAACTCACAGGAACCACGACGGATTACTGCTATATTGCCATTTAACTGAGCAGCATTTACTGCCGGTTCACAAGCATCGTAAGGATCGCCACCAGTATTATCATCAAAAATCACAAGATCTTCTGTCATTGGAGTGGTTGGAATCGCCCCTCCGAAACTTGCAGTTCCAATTGCGTAAGGACCAGCAACTCCTGCTGGTGAATTCACTTCAAATCCAGGGCCATCTGATTGAACCCATGCTGCAATCCCAAGATCAGAAAATTCCTCCACAGAATGCTCAATAGCATGATCTATCTGGTCATTTGCGTTATTCGGCAATCTGTAGTTACCATTAAAAGTATATGTTTCATTATAATAGAAATGTTCGCCAACAGCTAATGCTGGCATAAAAGAACCCTTTGCATCTGGCAACATCTTTTTCATAACATGTTCAAACTCGGTTTCTCCGTTGCTTCCAACATTGTTAACCGTAAGGTATTCGAAAATAGCCACGTGCAATCTTAACCCTGCATCGGTATTTACCAATGCTTCAACATCAACAGATACATCAACAGTCTGGTTTGTAATATCTACAGAGTAGGTAGTTGTTATCAATGCCTTAGGAGCAATTGCGTACGCGTTATCTAAATTCGCCTGCGTAATATTACCCGTGCTGTACTCATTTGTGCCATCAACTATCGTTAAGGGAACACTCGATATTCCATACAAGTTTCGTCTTACTCCTCCTTCATCCGTAAAATAAGGATCTCCGTCGCCAGGCCAACTCATTTGATATTTCAAAGAAACCTGCTTATTGTCATTTTGTGCATCTGCAAGAATTCCTTCCAAATGGACATTTCCTGCATTACATGGAGGACACGTCGAAGACGTGAAAGACTCAATCAAAGTAACTCTGTCTTGTGCGAACGACACAAAAGTGGACATCAGCAGAATCAATAGGGTAAAATTCTTTTTCATAAGGAAATTGTTTGATTTTCAATTCTGGAATATACGGCAGAATAGCAATACATTTATACTTCATTAGCTGAATTCCCTTACCAAAATTGGAATCTTAAAGTGTGTTCAAAACCCTTCTGGTTTTACGCAGGATTCACTTCGTGGCTGCTTCGCGGTGTAAATCCAGCGAAGTGGGGTTTTACGAAGGATTTGAAATCCTGCGTAGAGGTTCTTTCAAAACTCCCATCTTCTCAAAGCACATTCTTAGTCAAATATGAATTGCGATTCCTAGATGTGCCCTTGTTCGGAACGTCTAGTCTTCTTCTCTATTCAGCTCTGCGACGATTCAATCGTTTTTTAGATTCACTTTTGTTCAACCTCCAATAGGATACTTCTAAATTCAGTTACTCTTTTATGAAGGAAACTCCGTATTCATTTGCTAAGGAGTCAATTTTTTGTTTTGTTAGGTTACTACTTTCTGATTCTTGTGAAATTTCTTTGAAAAAATTCTCAAATCCCCCAGGGGTAATAGTATTCATAGTTATACCAACAATGCTATCAGTATTCACAAAACTGTGAGGTATGCCTCTGGGAAGTTTAATAAAATCTCCTTGCTTGGCTTCAATTTTTTCATCTCCAAAATTGAAAATATACTTCCCCTTTAAAATATAAAAAAGTTCATCTTCATGTGTATGCACGTGTGCTGGAGGTCCTTGGTTTGGTGGTGTCTCAGAAATAATAACGGAGTATTCATCATTTGTTTGACTACTTAAAATCTTCCCAACAATCTTTACTCCCAAAACGTCCCACTCTTTACCTTCTTCAGATTTAACGTGTATTAGGCTGTTAGTATTTTCATTGTTCTCAATATGTGATTCTGGACTGTTTTCTTTGCAACCATAGCTAAGGAAAAATAAGAGTGTAAATATTGAGATTCTTTGAATTTGAAGTGTAAAGTGCATAAGCTTAAAGTGGTTTCTATTTTTCTGGATTCTAAAGTAATCAATCTAATGGATCAATGCAGAAGGGAATAGGCGAGAAAATTTTAAAAACAAGTACGGCCACCCAAACGCAAAACGGTAGGCTAATCAATAAAAAAATGGAAGCTTCTTTCAAAACTTCCATTTTATATGTGAACTCTTACGTAACCATAACTAACTACTAGGTGTAATATTTATAAGAGACGCTCGACTCCCGTGGTGTCAAATTGCTACACTAGTCTTTTTTTGTAAATTCTTCGTAGCTATCTATTTTTGGAGGACTTACTTCTAGCTTTTCAAGCATTTTGAGATATTTACTCAACAAACTAGACTCAATTTTGGTGTAGGTGTCTTTTGCCACTTCCATCTCAGCCTTGATCTTTTTAAAGTTCTCCATTTGCGACGATGATGGCGGCCCTGCATACGCTCCAACCGTTGAGAATAAACTTCCCATATTTTCGCGAAGCTGTTTCTCTGCCTGACCAACATAGTTATCTCCCGAAGTGATCACTAAGGTATTATTAAGTTCATTTAACTCATTGATCAAGCTAGTAGCCAACTTTCTTAGCTTCGGATTACTCTTAGATTTTTCGGCATGTTGAACGTAAGCATCGATTTTGTGAACCATGTACGCCAACTCCTCCGTCATATGATAGAGTTCCATCGTAACTTTTCGTTGCTGCTCGCGCTCTTCCGACGAGAAGATGGAATTATCTGCATACTTCACCTCAATCTCAGCAGTATACTTTTTCTTATTTTTGGTCACCTCAACCGTATATGTCCCAGCAGGAACTGTTGGTGTGAAGAAACCACTAAACGAAATCGTTTTTCCTTTCGCTACTTTTGGGGCTGCCATTCCGAAATTCCAGTTGACGATGTTGATTCCCTTTTTCTTTCCTGGGGATAAAGAAGAAATATAATTTCCTTCACTATCCAAAACACGCATTGTCATCTTGCCGAATGTATGTCGCTTCGATAAATAGTACTTAATTTGCGCTCCACCTTGAGGGTTTCTCCCTACGAATTGAACTTCGCCACTTGTTCCGCCAAATGTGCTTTCTTCGTTAATATCAAAGGGGTTCATTTCCAAGAATTGCAATTCTTTAGTGATGATGTCGTTGGTAATTTGACGTAATGGAGAGATGTCATCAATTATAATTACTCCACGTCCATGTGTTCCCATGACCAAGTCATTCGTCTTTGGATGCATTTCCAAGTAATGAACAGCAGTTGCGGGCATATTATTTTCAAACTTTACCCAATTTCCCCCTCCATTCAATGTTACATACAGTCCAAATTCTGTTCCCAAAAAGAGTAAATCTGGATTCTTGTAATCTTCCTGAAAAGACCGAGCAAAACCATACACCTCATCCGTAACAATCGATTTCCATGTTTTACCAAAATCGGTTGTCTTGTAACAGTAGGCAGTCATATCATTCTTCGTATGTCCGTCAAAAACAGCATATGCAGTTCCTTTGTTAAACGCAGATGCTTCAATATGATAACACCAAGTATTTGCTGGCAACCCTGTTATATTAGGAGTAACATTTACCCAATTCTGACCTCCATCTTCTGTTACCTGCACATTTCCGTCATCCGTTCCTACCCAAATTACTTTTTGATCTAAGCCAGATTCTGCAATAGTAAAAATGGTACAGTGATTTTCCGCTCCAGAATTATCAATAGATAAACCTCCAGAATTTTCCTGATTCTGTTTCGCTTTATCGTTTGTGGTAAGGTCAGGAGATATTTTCTTCCAAGTTGTTCCTTTATCATCTGAAACGTGTACAAATTGACTCCCTATATACAAACGATCTGGATTATTAAGACTAGTAGTAATTGGAGCATTCCAGTTAAAACGAAGTTTAGGATCATCTTTTCCTTGGAAAGGTTGAATCGTCCTTGTCATACGTCGTTTGTGATCATATCTCCATACCTGCTCTGCACCTTGCATTTCAGAATACATGATATGCGGCTCTGTAGGGTGTGGATATACACGGAACCCATCTCCTACTCCAATAACTTCCCAATCTCGCGCCTCGATACCTCCTGGACTTGAAGAGGGACCAAACCAACTTCCATTATCCTGTAAGCCTCCGTAAATATTGTAGGGTTCCTGATTATCGACACTAATATGATAGAACTGGCTAATCGGAAGGTTTTCAATCATTTCCATAGTATTACCACCGTTCAATGACCGATACAACCCACCATCTGTGGCAGCAAACATCTTATCGGATTGGTTAACATCAAACCAGAAATCATGAATATCTGGATGCATTGCTCCAAGGTTTTTAAATGTATTCCCTCCATCTCGGCTTATGGATCCGAATAATCCTGCCTTTACAACTACATCTGAATCTTTAGGGTCAACTACAATACGTGAGAAATAGAATGGACGAACCACCAAACCAAAATCAGCGTTCATATGTTTCCAGTTGGCTCCTCCGTCATCAGAACGGTACATTCCACTTTTTGCTTTATCCTCTGCCTCTATTACTGAATAAAGAATATTCGAATTTGATGGGGCCAAAGCAACCGCTATGCGTCCGAACTTTCCTTCTGGAAAACCCTTGTGAATTTTACTCCATGTTTTGCCTCCATCTGTGGTTTTATATAATGCACTGAATGCTCCACCCGAACTGAAAGACCATGCTGTTCTCCTGTGCTCCCAAAAAGAAGCATACATAACATCTGGATTTTTCGGATCCATGATCAATTCTGAGCATCCTGTGTTTTCATTCACGTAAAAAATCTTCTCCCACGTGACACCTCCGTCCGTTGTTTTGTAAACTCCACGTTCTTCACTTGGACCCCAGAGTGCTCCTTGAACTCCAACATATAGAACCTGAGAATTCTCTGGATGAATTCGAATCGAGCTAATTCTATCGGATTTTTCCAAGCCCATCTTCTTCCAATTGGCACCACCATCGTTCGATTTGTAGATACCATCTCCTACAGAAGTACTGTTTCTTGTCCAAACTTCACCTGTACCTACCCAAATTGTGTTATCCGGATCTGAAGGGTCAACCGCAACACAACCGATTGATTGACAATACTTATCAAATATCGAAGCGAAGCGAACTCCTCCGTCCGTAGACTTCCAAACTCCACCACCTGCAGTACCAATGTATATGGTCTTTGAATCAGATGGATGACCTTCTATGTCACTGACCCTTCCACTCGTTAATGCAGGACCGATATGACGTGCTTGAATATCTCCAAAGAGTGCATTCCCATTTAACTTTTCGATGCCTTGTGAATATGCACTAAACATTATGATTCCAGTAAGAATCGTTGCAATAAATTTCATCTTTAATAATTAGGGGGATTTACACTTTTAGTTCTCTGGGAAATTGAACATCGTTTGATCGATTTCAACATTAATTTCTATCTCAGTAATTTCAATGGTTTGTCCGCCAATCCCTTCCACTTGGGAAGTAAGAGAAAACGGGTAGTACATTCCATCTGAAATCTCTTGATAATCACTGTACAGCATTTGGGATTTCTTTCCAGTCATTTCCCCTGACAAAATTTGCTCCTCGGTCATAATCGGAACGAAATTTTCTTTATCGAAGTAATAGTAAACAATATTGTCTTTTTCTTCCCCTTCAACCAATTGTTTTTTCTTCGTCATTTTTAGCTTGTAACACTCTACACCTTCCTTTGTTTCTTCGCCCTCTAGCTCAAGCTGATACCCTAGACTATCGTAGGTCAACAATGCATCTGGAAACTCACCAATTGAGCGTTTATAATTTTCTGTATCCTCAGAACTGGACTTTTCAGCTTTCTGCGTCATGAAATTGGTAGACCACATACTCTCTCCGTCAAAAGATCCCTGAACCATTTCTTGTCCTTGCAAAGAGAATTTCGTCATGGTTTTTCCATCCTTTTGATTAATCACGGTTATCGGAATTTCCATTCCTTGAGCGTTTACTTTCGCCGTAAAGCGATAGCTTGTCAATTTACTCCAAGCTTCTCTTCCTCCGATGTTTTCAAAGTAAGTATCTAGAATTGTTTTTACTGTAACTGTCTGCGTAGAATCTTGAGCCTGACCGATGAACGATCCAAGAATAAACACAGCTCCAATGAATATCTTTTTCATAACTATTAGATTTTTAGAATCCCAAAATAATTTCTTTTCACCTTACCCTTACTATTAATAGTATCAATGGATAATGAATGGTGATGATTGGTTTAATTAAAGGAGAATCACAATTAGGCTGGCTAATCCTAGCTATATTAGTCCTAAAGTTACTCGACCAATCCTTATAATTAACACGCTATTCCCGTTCTCTAGTCGTTTGTGCGTCAAAGGATATTTAAGTTTATGATTCAGAAATTATTACGCAAATACTCCTGAAGATCTTCCGTAGGTTCTATTGATATCTTTTTACGGATATTCTGTCGCATCTTCTTGACAGCATTAGGGGTTACATTTCTAATTTGGGCGATATCCTTAGACGTAAAACTTAGCATTAGCAAACTACAAACCTCTCTTTCTGTTTTGGTGAGTGATGGATACTTCATTGATAGTTTTTCAAAAAAAGCGCTATTAACCTTGTTAATATTAGATTGAAGCGATTTAAGAGAATTATCGATTAAATTATAATTATTGACTTCCCTAATTAAATTCAATATGTCCGATTGAAGCTCCCCCTGAGACTTAGATTTAAGTTCTTTGATTTTCTCAAGTATCTTCTCTATTAATTTCCTTTTCTGGGATAAGTTCACAGCGAAGTTCGTTAAATCTTTTCGCTTATTATTCAATTCGGACTGAAGCAGCTCATTCTGAACTTGATGAAGTATTAACTTTCGTTTTTGATTCAATCGGTGATAATAAAAACCAAAAGACAACAATATGGTAACGCAAATAGCGATAAACATCCAAATTCGTAATTTAAACTTTGCCGTTGCTTCTTTTGTAGCTAGTAACTCCTCTTTATTTCTTGATAGTTTGAGGTTTTGCTCTATTAGTTGAATTCTAGTTTTTGCATAATGCCTTGTGATTTGCTCCCTGTTTTCATTTGATAGAGCCATACTATCTGATAAAATCACACAAATCTCCAAATGTTCGGTGGATTTACGGAAATTTCCAAGCTTTTTTTGAATCGCTGCCATTAAACTACGTGCATGTATCTGAACATCAATTTCAATATTCGTTTGCGCAAAAATTTCAGCAATAATCTTTTTTGCAGACTGATAATCATTTAGTTTATAATAACATCTACCAGCATTAATCAAAGCATTGTAATAAGAAGTAGTAATTCTATCTCGATTCAATTCGATATCAATCTTTGCCATTTCAAGAGATTTTGAATATTCACCTTTACGAAAAAAAAGCATACCAATATTACCGGAAATCAAACCATAAAGCCCAGGGTAATCCTTCTCAATGTTTTCCTCTTTGAGACCTAGTTCATAATAATACTGTGCTGAATCAAGATTGTCATTTAGGAAATTCAAGTACCCAATATTATTTATGGCCATCAACCAATTCCATTTTTCTTCAAGGCTTTCATTCTTCGGTATTTCGGACAATGCTAATTTTAAATAGCAAATTGCCGAATCGAGCTGTTTAGTTCCCATATAGAAGTGTGCCATATTATAGCTTGATACAAATGAAGAATCTTTTCTTGAAGAGACGTACTTCTTACTCCTATTCCTGTACACGAGAGCCTCATCATACGCACCAAGATCATAAAGATGTTCAGATAGATTTCTATAAATACGAAATCTGAGACTATCAGGGATGTCTTTTTTCGTATACAGAAGATCCATATAATACTCTATCGCTAAATCTTCTTTTCCGTCAAGCCAAAATTTCTCGGCACTTGAAATAACATTATTCGCTTCTTCCTTTCCCTCCGATTCTTGGCTCAAAGCAAGGTTAGTTACGAGAGATAGTATCATTACTATAATGAATAGATATTTCATATATCAAATCTGCTAATTGTTAATATCCGAATAATTATAGGGTTTATAGCTTTAAGCACGCACTGTATGGAGACAGGTTTAGGGATCTCTTAGACGATTTTCAGAAAATTATCTTCACTTGCAAACGGCCTATTTTACTTTAGAAGATGGAATGTTTTTCTCATTGCACTTAATTTACGATAATAAATGTTCATTTTCCTATTTTACATGAAAGGGGGGCTACCAAACTATTCTTTTATGAACTTTTTCATTACGCAACCATTACTCGTATGAATTTGTAAAAAGTACATTCCGTTTACGATGTTTGACAGATTGAGAGCTATTTTATGTTCATTTAAGTAGTTACATTTAACTTGCTCCGTTACCTCTTTGCCACTCAAACTATATACACTTACCGATCTCACAGATTCATTATGCCCCTCTATAATTAGTTTGGAACCGGCAGGATTTGGAAATACAGTGTAATTACTGAATATCTCCTCTTTATTAAATAAACCTGCCGTTTGATTCGTGTCAACCTCCAATAAATCAAACTCAAAAACTGTGGCAGAAGCAGGTGGAAAGAGGTAATCACTTATAGTTGAGTGATTTGTGAATTCAGGGTTTGTTAATGTTTGAATACTTGTAATATCTGGAGCACTTAATGTGTTTGGAGTATCCCAATCACTTGAACTTAACAGGACAGTGTTATTTAATGCAATCAATGTGTCTTGTATAACTATTTCCACGTCCGATTCAATGGTCTCGTCTGACGTAGTATTAACACACATTACATATAATTTCGTACTATCTTCATTTATACTTGAGGTAACATATACTTTATCAAGAGTTTCCTGCAGCACAGTACTTAATAGCCAATCTGCCTGTTGATATTCAATTATTTGCGTAGGCATATTTGATGTTATTGACTTTACATGTGTTTTACCAAAATGTGAGGTGAATAAATTTGTAACCCAACCTCCAGCTTGAATGACGTTGCCCATAGTACTATAGTTTATATGCATAGCATTTATAGCATAGTCTCCAAGTAAATAATTGGGCCCAATCATTGTAAGCTTGTTCCCCCAAGTAGTTGCTTGCGCGTACAAAAATAAATTCTGGTAAACTTTTTCCCATTTATTAGCGTTCCCATGAATTTCTGTACCCCATGCCGGAGTGCTTACTGAAGGTTTGATGTAATATTTAAACCTATAACCTCCTAATACTCTACTTAATTTCTTTTTGAAATGATCATTTGGATACAAGGTGGTATTATTACAATATGTACCATGAGCTGCATAACCATCAGACAAAGCAGGAAACCATTGATGCATCCAATGATGTCCGGACGCAATTTCAATTGTACTATCTATCGCTTTCATTTTTTCTTGAAATTGGACATACCCATCATAATTCTCTATTGCAAAATCAGTATACACATATTCACCAATAGATGGTATTTGACCTTGCGTACCATCACCAAAAGTTATCTCCCCTAACTGTTCATCGAGCGTATAGTGCTTATCTGTTGATGATGAATTTGAAAAGTCATCAACTAATGTCCAAAGCACAGCAGAGTCAGCATTTGCTCCAACATAAACATTTACTGAATCTCTGACAACAGGAGCTAATTTGGTGTATCTCTTTTCATTTGCTATCCCGGTCATTTTAACATAGTTATTTAACCATGCATCTTTTGTTACAGCCTTGTACTTATAGAAGCTTTTATCCCCCCCATTTGCTCCCCAGGCTCTGAAATCACTATTGGTAAAAGAATATTGTTGAGAATTGACACCTCCAGATCCACTATGCGGATCCTCCTCTTCCTTCCATCTATGCCAAACCAAACCATTCCCTCCTTCATTAACAATTTCCCAATATTTTACATTATAGGGTTCTGGGTGCCCATTTTGAGCACGTATTGCTGCATAATCAATTCCTCCATTTAAGTTCTCTCCTACTTCTGAGTTCATGTACTCAACCCAATCTGCTGCATAATCACCTGATTCATTTGCACTCACATGAATAACTAATTCACTTCCCAAGGCTTCTGCAAGTTGAGCAGCTTCATCTGGACCATAATGATTGTCTGTTGGTTTATACAGATATCCATGCATTCCATATCTATCCGAAATAGGGCCAACACAATTTTTCCATTTGTATAAATTACCAATTGTTCCACCTGGAAACCTAAGCCAACCCGGGTTTAAATCTAAAACTGCCTGTTTTCTGTCAGAATTCCAGGTTCCATCATCATTTAATAACTTTCCTCCCTTCTCAGGATAAATGTGATTATAACCAAACAATGGAACTCGGTATTTAACACTATCAGGATAGACAGTAATTGTTGTAGTTTGACCAAAAACACAATTGGTAATTAGCACAAAAAATATAGTTCTTAAAAAAACCGACAGAACAATCGATCGTCCTATTGACATTCCTTCATTACTATTTCCACAAGAAAAAAACCTTTCTAATTTTTTAATCATATCTCTATTTTTTTTCAAACCTATCTTGGTTTATCCTTTTTAAACCAACTGTTTTTATTTAAATACCCTACCCCAATTTATATATATACGAGGTTTTACAAAACTATCATAACTACCCAGCTAAACCGTTTTAACAAAGCGTTTTATCCCTAAAAAACATAAAAGTATCACCTTATTACCCCCTCGAATAAGGCGCGATTATGCACTGACTTAATCAAAACGTTAAAGTGAAATGCGTAGGATGAGTTTGAGCGTCCGATATTACTTATATCGAGACAAATGATGGATGGACGTATCCGACGGTAATCATTGATCTATTTGATCGAAAAATTATTGGCTGGTATTTAAGTAATGATCTGACAGCTTAGGATACAGTTATCACGACTTAGTACTCAGCTGTATTAACAAGCCAGATAACTTAAAAGTTAATCTTTCCACTCTGACAGAGACTCCTCATACGCTTGCATCAAGCAATCTAAATATCCTGAAAAGCTGCAAGAAGAAAATCAAACAAAGCATAACTAAAAAGAGAAACTGTCAAGACAATGCTGTAGCTGAAAGCTTCTTAAAAGCCTGAAGACAGAATAGGTGCACAGGAATCAATACTCCTAAAGAGAAGCTTCTATTTTCAAATGAGGCAAAAGCGCTGGTATAACTGGAACTGAAGGCGCTCAACCTTGAACTTTAAGACAATTATTGAATTCAAAAATAACCAGTATCATACTCACCAAATTTTGGACAGCTAGCTTAAGTGTAAATTTAACCGCTGAATCGTGAGAAAATCAAAAAGAATCAGTCAACAATGCAAGAGTTGGCATCGAGCTATATCAACCCATCAGATAATATCGATAGTTCTACAATATGAAAAAAAGACACCAAACACTAGATAATTAAACACTAAATAATATACCCTATCAACAAGACAAAACAGACTTAAATCAATCGAATAATTGTTCGAAAAATGGAACTATCATAATTCTTAATGCTCCCTTTTTTTGATGAAAATCTACTTCATAAAAAAGAACGCAGTCATAGACTCAATACATAGACCATCTTAGAAGGGGTAATAAGGTGATACTTTCATCTATTTATGGAGATAAGCCATCCTGTTAAAACGGTTTATTGTAGTGGTTACGGTAGTTTTGCGTTGTCCTGTCCACTAAAAATGTGAGCAGGATATTTAAAGAAAGAATTGGTTTAAATAGGATAAACCAAGAAAGTTTACAAAAATGGATGTTAATTAAAAAAAAGTAGCACTATGATTAAAAAATTAAAAAATTCTTTTTCCCTTGGAATTAGTAATGAAGGATTACCAGGAGGACGATCGATTGTTCTGTCGTATTTTTTCATTCTCATTTCTATGGGTGTGTTTGGGCAAATATCAAATGTAGATTGTGTGACAGTACCAGTACCAGATATTTTGCACTATAAATTTGACGAAACTGGAACTTCAGTAACAAATCATGCTAGCACTCCACCTTCAGGAACGTCTACGGCCAGTATTATAGGAAGCATTACGCAAGGTGGCACTGGACAAGTCGACGGAGCAATAATAGGCACGGGTGCAGCTTCTTCAGCAGAATATTTAAACACCAATTGGACCACAGATTTAGGAACCGCTTCATGGACGATTTCATTTTGGTCTTCTGGAATGACTCCCAATACTAATTCGAACCAAGTGAACTATGTTTTTGGGGACAATACTGCCAACTCATTCCGATGTTTTACAAATGGTATTGCGGGTAATAACGATTGGCTGTTAAGAGGTGACAGTCTAAATGAAGTATATCTACCAGGTGGAGCAAGCACAACACCTACATTAAATACATTTGTATATGATTCCGTTGCTAGTGAAATTCGGGCTTACCTTAATGGAACATTGGTAAATACAGTAACTCAGTCGGGGCTAAATATAACAGGCATCGGACCTTTCAAAGTCATGGGATACACAAATACTTCAAGTAACGCTCTCGGCGTTACTGCAGGAGGCATGATAGATGAATTCAGAGTATATGGCAGAGATTTATCTCAAGCAGAAATTATGGCCTTGTTTAACCTTAGTAGTACACCGGATATTTTGTACTATAAATTTGACGAAACTGGAACTTCAGTAACAAATTATGCTAGCTACCCACCTTCAGGAACATCTACGGCCACTATTGTTGGCGGCATTACACAAGGCGGTACTGGTCAAATCAACGGAGCACTAACAGGCACAGGTGACCCTTCTTTAACAGACTATTTAAACACCAATTGGACCACAGATTTAGGAACCGCTTCATGGACGATTTCATTTTGGTCTTCTGGAATGACTGCTAATACTGGGTCGAACGATGCGAACTATGTTTTTGGGGACAATACTGCCAGCACATTCCGATGTTTTACAAATGGTGATGCAGGTTCTGACAATTGGTTATTAAGAGGCAACGGTTTAAATGAAGTATCATTACCTGGTGGAGCGACTGCAACACCTACGTTAAATACATTTGTATATGATTCCGTTACAAGTGAAATACGGGCTTATCTTAATGGAGCGTTGGTAAATGTAGTGGCTCAGTCGGGGCTGAATATAACAGGTGTCGGACCTTTCAAAGTAATGGGATATTCATCAAATGCCTCAAATGCTGGTGTTACAGCAGGTGGTATGTTAGATGAATTCAGAGTATATGGAAGAGCTTTATCTCAGGCAGAAATTATGGCATTTATAGATGATGAGGTAACCGCTTGTGATAGTTACACATGGAATGGAACAAACTATACAACAACTGGACTCTATACATGGGTAGGAACAAATGCTGCTGGGTGTGACAGTGCATCTACTTTGAACTTAACAATCAACAATAGTTCAACATCTTCAAGTAGTGCAACAGCATGTGGCACTTATACGTGGAATGGTACAACCTATACAACATCAGGTATTTACACTTGGACAGGAACAAATGCTGCTGGGTGTGACAGTATAGCTACTTTAAACTTAACTATCTCAGGTTCCATGCCAGTGCCTGATCGATTGTACTATAAATTTGACGAAACTGGAACTTCGGTAACAAATTATGCTAGCTCCCCACCTTCAGGAACATCTACGGCGACTATTGTGGGAGGCATTACACAAGGTGTTACTCCCCACATGGACGGAGCGCTAACAGGGACAGGTGACCCTTCTTTAACAGACTATTTAAACACCAATTGGGCCACAGATTTAGGAACAGCTTCATGGACGATTTCATTTTGGTCTTCTGGAATGACTGCTACTGGGTCGGGCGATGTGAACTATGTTTTTGGGGACAATGATGCCAGCTCATTCCGATGTTTTACAAATGGTCCTGCAGGTGATGACAATTGGTTATTAAGAGGCACCGGTTTAAATCAAGTATCATTACCTGGTGGAGCGACTGAAACACCTACGTTAAATACATTTGTATATGATTCCGTTGCTAGTGAAATTCGGGCTTACCTTAATGGAACGTTGGTAAATGTAGTGGCTCAGTCGGGGCTGGATATAACAGGTGTCGGACCTTTCAAAGTAATGGGATATTCATCAAATGCCGCAAATGCTGGTGTTACAGCAGGAGGTATGTTAGATGAATTCAGAGTATATGGAAGAGCGTTATCTCAGGCAGAAATCATGACCTTTCTAACGGATGAGGTTGCAGCTTGTGGTAATTACACTTGGAACGGAACGACCTATACAACAACAGGAGTCTACACATGGATAGGAACAGGTGTTAATGGATGTGACAGTACAGCTACTTTGAACTTAACAATCAACAATAGTTCAACATCTTCAAGCAATGTTACAGCATGTGATAGTTATATATGGAATGGTGTAACCTATACAACATCAGGAGTATATACATGGGATGGAACAAATGCTGGAGGATGTGACAGTACAGCTACTTTGAACTTAACAATCAATAATAGTTCAACGTCTTCAAGCAGTGTAACAGCATGTGATAGTTACACATGGAATGGTACAACCTATACAACATCAGGAGTCTACACATGGAATGGAACAAGTGCTGGAGGATGTGACAGTACAGCTACCTTGAACTTAACCATTAATACTGTTAATGCCTCAATATCAGTCTCTGGTTTAACGATTACAGCTGATGCCCAAGGAGCAACTTACCAGTGGATCGATTGTGAAAACAATAATGCAGTAATCCCTGCTGAAACAGGACAGTCTTTTACAGCTACAACAAACGGAGATTATGCAGTTATCGTTACTGAAAATCAATGTACGGATACTTCAGAATGTGTAGCAATTACGACTGTTGGAATCAGTGAGTCTACATTGGATATGAAGTTCTCTATTTATCCAAACCCAACGACAGGGGAAGTGACACTCTCATTTACTGAGAAACAGCAAGATTGTATTGTGGAAATTGTCGATGTTCACGGAAAGTTAGTATCCATCGAAAAATACGAGCAAATTGAAGAACTTCCGATCAAATTAGGAGTCGAAAGTGGTATATACTTCATTTCAATCACATTGAACGATAAAGTCGTAACAGAAAGAATTTTGAAGTACTAATTCAGTGAATACTTTGTTAAAGGAAAATTTCAACAATAATAGTTTGAATTCCTTCAATGATTAATCATTGAATATATAGTTAAATTAAGAAAGCGTCATTTCAAATGAAATGACGCTTTTTTATAGTTACCACGCGAAGACACACACTAAACGGTAGGCTAATCCATAAAAAAATGGAAGTCTCTTTCAAAACTTCCATTCTATCTATAAATGCTTAACCAAGTATAACTTACTGGCTACTAGATGTGTCCTTATAAGAAACACTCTATTCCCGTTCTCTAGTCGGTTGTGCGGGGTGCAATCGGTAAGAACAGTTCTTAACTAATACTTCACTATTCTCTGCGTAATTTTCTGGTCTGAAACTGAAAACGTTAAATAATATATTCCGTTCTCCAAATCCGAAAGATCAAGTGAATTAACCTTCTGAAAATAAGTACGTAATATTCGCCCTGAGCCATCAATTACTTTTATGTTGTCGACTTCATAAGAAAGGTCAATAGTTATCATCCCTTTCGTTGGATTCGGTGAAATCCGTATTTCAAGATTCGCCTCCTCTAGGCTGGCCAAGGCACCACAGTCTTCGCTAAAGGTTGCCGTTCCATCAATATTGATCCAATTCATTGAACTCCAAGATGCGTCATCTACCTCTATACATGTAAGATTTGGATTATTCGTGCCATCTGCAAAATTCAGGTTCACATTATTACCATTCTTCAAATCTAACTCCGTTAATTGATTAGAGAAGCAATTTAAATATGATAACGCTCCATTATTTCCGAGATCAAGAGATAAAATACTGTTCAACGAACAAAAAAGTATTTCCAAATTAGGATTCGTGTCTACTTCTAACATGGAAAGCTGATTATCCAGCTGACAGTAAATTAGCAGGAAATGTGCTTTTCAAACGCCTCTAGCTTGTACTCTGATAGCTTCGCAACTATAGTTCCTTCCAAGGTAATGGTGCCCTTTTGTTTGGAATAAGAAATGAGTTTGTCCGTATTTACCATCCAAGAGCGATGTGAACGAAAGAAATGATCGCTTTCCTCTAGTATG
>JAKVAS010000120.1 GCA_022448165.1 Crocinitomicaceae bacterium
ACAAGGTTGAAGACGCTGTTGCAGCAGCAAAGGAATTAAATGCAGAAACAGGAACTGAATGGTTTGTTGTTAAAGCGCAAATTCATGCTGGCGGACGTGGAAAAGGTCTTGTTGCAGAAACAGGTTCTCATGGAGTTGTTTTAGCAAAAGGAATTGACAAACTAGAGGACACTGTAAAAGGAATTCTTGGTGGTCACCTTGAAACAGCACAAACAAATGGTGTTGGAAAGCGTGTAAACAAAGTATTAATTGCTCAAGATGTTTATTACCCAGGTGAAAGCGAGCCTTCTGAATTCTATATGTCTGTATTATTAGATAGAGAAGCTGGAAGAAATGTAATTGTATACTCTACAGAGGGAGGAATGGATATCGAAGCCGTTGCAGAAAATACACCACACCTTATTCACCGTGAGGAAATTGATCCTCGTGTTGGACTACAAGGTTTCCAAACTCGTAAGATTGCATTTAACTTAGGATTGTCTGGACAAGCTATGAAGCAAATGACGAAATTCATTTACGCTTTATATTCTGCTTATGAAGGATGTGATGCATCAATGTTCGAAATCAACCCAGTATTAAAAACATCTGATGATAAAATCATCGCTGTAGATGCCAAAGTAACTTTAGATGGTAACGCATTGTTCCGTCACAAAGATTACGCTGAAATGCGCGACAAAACAGAAGAGGATCCAACAGAAGTTGAAGCGGATGAAGTAGGATTAAACTTCGTTAAATTAGACGGAAACGTTGGATGTATGGTAAATGGTGCCGGACTTGCAATGGCAACAATGGATATCATTAAGCTTTCCGGTGGTAATCCAGCTAATTTCTTAGACGTTGGTGGTACTGCAGATGCTGACCGTGTTGAAAAAGCATTTAACATCATCCTGAAAGATGATAATGTAAAAGCAATTTTAATTAACATCTTTGGTGGAATCGTTCGTTGCGACCGTGTAGCTCAAGGAGTTGTTGATGCATATAAAAAGTTTGGTTCATTCCCTGTTCCATTAATTGTTCGTCTTCAAGGAACAAATGCTATAGAAGCAAAGCAATTAATTGACGATTCAGGTTTGGACGTACACTCAGTTGTTTTATTACAAGAAGCAGCAGACAAAGTAAAAGAAGTATTGGCTTAGTCAAAAGTCTTTCAAATACAAAAACGCCACTTTTTGAAAGTGGCGTTTTTTTTGTGTTATGATTTTAAAATCCCCTAGTTTTTCATTAATCTAGATTTACTAATATAGAATTCGTAAGCAGCATTAACTACTTTTCGATAATCTTCTAATATGCTATTTGAATATTCCCCTTCTATGTAAAACTCATAAACTGAAATTATTAGGTTCCCATCTTCTATTCTTGCCTTTGATTCAAAAGATGCTATTACTCTTCCATCTTCAGAATTACACACTGCTGACATCACATGATTATTAATATCCTCAATTGTATAGCCTTTAGGAATAGTTAAAACGATTTCATGATCGTACACCTTTGAATCATCGGCATATACCTTTAGGCTATTACGTTCTTCTTTATCATAAAAGCTACCTTGCTTACCAATCAACTTAGTAACGCCAACTATGTATCCATTAGGAATTGGTGACAAAAGGTCCTCTGAAATAAGGTCCCCGGAAAAAGACAATGTATCTACTGAAAATACGTTTAGATCAATCGCGTCATTCTTTATTTTTTCATTCTGGAGTTTTGTGTTCTCCATTTCACTTATGAGTACATTTCTAATATACTCCTTCTTATCATCTTCCGAATTATAATTAAGATATCCGCGACTACGAATTGCGCGGTCCCCGTAATAGTTCTTTACAAGTTTTACTTTCACTTTATCCTCCTCAATATCTATTACAGCTTGGGCCTTAGTTTGCTCAATATTATACTCTTTAGATCCGCTTGGCAGCTTTCGTAAATACCCCAATTCCTCAATAACCTTCTCTTCTTCAATTAATTTAGCTGTTCTAATGTTTGGGTTTGAGTATCCCGTTCTCATCCATAGCGCATTGCAGCCTCCAAGATAATTCGGCACTTTTCCCAACCTGTAGTATTTATTTGTTGGAATCGAGTACATCTCAATTTCTGGAAAATAAAAAAGGAAATCGCTTAACCCTAAGGTAAAAGGAAATTCTTTTTCTAATTCAATATAGTCTTCATCAGAAACCAAATACAACTCCCTCTGAATATCAGCAACTTTTAACAGATAATTGAACAAGCGAACAAGTCCACGATTATTCGCTATTCGCCCCTTTAAAATGCCAGAAAGACGTGTGAATTTATCATCAGAACTTTTAGTCTTCGTAATTTCTTCTTTGATAAATTTTTCAATTCGTACAATTGCTTCTTTTTCATCAACTTCATACGCTCCTATCGACTTTAGTATTTTTCTTCCTTTGTTTTGAGAAAAAGCTCTATACTGGTTATCAAATATGTTATCACTAATTCTTGAAGAAAGGTCTAACCATGTACGAATTTTTCTAGTCAAATCAACTCTTGGTCGATCTCTATACTCATGACTATATTTTTCATTTGTCTTAGCAGGCACATCATTAATACTGTAGTATTTAAACTTTGAACTTCCAAAATACTCGTAATTAGCGTCAATTGTATATTGACATTCAAGGTCTTCCTTGTATCCATTATAATAGGCAGCCCTAGGGGAAAAATGGTTTGACATCCTCCCTGTTGAAGTTGGATATTGAAGAATTACCTCAGCTTTCGCTGTAAACAAATCTTCATTCTCAAGAATTCGTGTATCATAACGAGAACCTTCAAAACAAACGATTACCTCTACCCAACTCTTTTCTTGAATACCTGGAATAGAAAGAATCTTATAGGAAGCACTCCCTTCCTCTTTCGAAACATCTTCCAATTTAGACTGATCTAATTCTGTCACCCTTCCGTCCAAAGTAATTGTTCGTGTCTTTACAAAACTTACCTTTTCTGATCCACCTGTATATAAATATACACGATTCAATTTCTCAATTGCACTCTGATCTTCAACCCAAAAAATCTTATGCGAATACTTCTTCCTCTTAATCGGAGCATAGTCTGAAAAGTACTCGTACGCAATGATTGTTCTCTTTCTAACAAGCATTCCTTCCATGGAATGATCCACATAATTAGTATATAAATCCTGATCAAAAGAATCTTCCCAATCATACTTGTTATAATCACGGTATGCCCAGCAAATACTTGTTATTGATACTAATAGAATGGTGAATAGTAATCTCATTATCCAATTTCAATTTGTTGTTTTAATAATTTCTTCATTTTTTTAATCGTTTGATTTACCTCTTCAATTTCAGACACCTCTACTTTCAAACGATCACATTGGTAGGTGTAATCAATAATTAACAAACTTCCTTCCCTTCTTGTATTAATAATCAAACTGTATCCATTCTCCTTGATTTCAGTGGGCCGAATTTCACTTTTCACCTCTTTACCTTTCGGGATAGTAAGTTTAATAACTGTTTGATATTGGTATCTATTTGAAATTTTTAAGGCCAACTTTCTATCGTCTAAATTTGAAGGGAGAACATCTATCAAAAATGGATTTAAATATATTTTTCCATCAAAAACTTGCGTATAATTTTCAATACTATAATCAAAGGTTGAAATCAAATTACCTTTATTTGAGTCGTAATTCGAGTGCCTTAAGTTACTCACTGAATAACTCTCATTTCCTATTGGGTTCACATCTGTAAATAGATTCTCTTTCGACAAGGCGCTATAATCCAACGCTGCTTCAAAATCTTCCTTTTCATACCCCGTTCTTGTAGTAACACCATGCCCCTCTATTTTCTTATCAGAAATAACTACATCCAATACGTTAATAATTTGATTTTCTTCTGCGCGAATCTCTGGAACCGTTGAAATCAGAAACTCCTCAGGGCTTATCCGAACCATTACCTCCTTACCTTGAATAAAGCCAGACGGCATACCAAATTGAGAATAAGAACTTGTTGGATCCAAAAAGATCAATGAGTCCTCCAAAGGAAAAACAGTAATCATATGATTATCAGTAACTGGTGTAGGGCAATTAGAATATGTATAACACTTACTTCGCGTTCCAACCCAACCAATATAACACTCAATATCACAGGCTTTCATAAGGGTTGCTGTGAGTAATGCCATATCCTTACAATCCCCATATCGGTTTTCTAACACAGAACTAGGAGTTCTAGGAACAAAACCTCCAAAACCATCTTCGTACGCTATATACTCAACGTTATGCTGAACCCAATTAAATATCGATTCTGCAACCTTCAAGTTATCCTTACTTACCGCCTTTAAACTATCAACAACGACACTATAGGTACTGTCAATTTTACTGTCCTTTACAAGAGATGAGTACCAATTAAATAAATCTTCCTTATTCCTTAAAACATAATTCTCTTCATTATCTAATCGAAATGATTTAACGTGTACCACAATATGCGGTTCTCTGCATGAAATCCCTTGAGTTCCTTTTCCATATATACGCTGAGGAAAGTTGACTCCTATCCATTTTTTTTCTGTTCTCCCATCACTCAAGACTCTCTCCGAATAACTAATATCATTTCCTTCTAAGTTAAATTCGAGGCTACCAACGTCTATTCCATTTGCAACTCTTATTATCAATTCAGAAGATTGACATTCATAATAACTATTAAAGTAAAATGATGGGATCAAATGAATTTCATCATAAATTCGAGATGATTCGCAATGAAGTTCTGCGCCTTGCGATACCATTGGGAAATTTACTATAGATCGTTTTGTACCACTATAAAACACACCGCGAGAACTATAATCCTCTTCCAAGATGGATGTTACTGGAACCTTTTTAACCCTTCCATTTGTCTTTAAAACTTTGGTATATCCAGAAATTTTCAAGTTAGATTGAAATTCACTTTGATAATAAATAGATTCCTTAAAATCTGAAGTATTTGCCTTCGATGGATCTGAGACCAATTTATCTATAACTTCCGTAACTTTTACAATTGGTTCCTTTTTGCCCGACATAATATCTATCAACATAGACTTTTTCAGGATAACAACTCCTTCTTGCGCATTCAAGAAGTTGAAATAGGACATTAATCCAAAGATTACTAATAGGTAGGTTGCTTTCACTTTTTTTTTGAAAATTAAGAAATTTCAATGAACATGAACTATGAATAAAGAACTATCTTTGCCAAATGAATCTTTTGAAACAAAATATGATCATCTATAAAACTCCGGAAGAAATTGAAATAATGCGTGAAGCAGCACAAATTGTTAGTAGAACACTTGGACTGATTGCAGCAGAAATTAAACCTGGAGTTACTCCTTTACAACTAGATAAAATTGCAGAGGATTATATTCGTTCACAAAATGCCATCCCAGGATTCTTAGGATTGTATGACTTTCCTAATACGCTTTGTATTTCAGTAAATGAGCAAGTTGTTCATGGAATCCCAACTGATACACCTCTAAAAAATGGTGATATTATTTCCGTTGATTGTGGTTCAATTTACGAAGGATATTACGGGGATCACGCTTATACTTTTGAAGTAGGTGAAGTTAAACCAGAGATCAAAAAGCTACTACAAGTAACAAAAGAATGTCTGGATCTAGGTATTGCAGAAGCTAAAACAGGGAATCGAATTGGTGATATTGGTTTTGCAATACAACAGCATGCAGAAAAACATGGATATGGTGTTGTTCGTGATTTAGTTGGTCATGGATTAGGAAAAACAATGCATGAGGAACCTCAAGTACCAAACTATGGACGTAGAGGTAGAGGAAAGAAGATTCAAAATGGATTAACAATCGCCATTGAGCCCATGATCAACCTGGGAACGGAGCGAGTAGTTCAGCTAGACGATAATTGGACAATTGTTACTGAAGATGGACTTCCTAGTGCGCACTTTGAACATGATATTGCAATAATAGATGGGAAACCTGAAATTCTTTCCACCTTTAAATATGTTGAAGAAGCGTTGGCAAAAAAATAATGACACGGGAAAGTAAAACCATTTTTCTTGTAGGACTAGTTCTTACGGTTTATGCCTTAATGATTCTCACGCAATCTGGAGGTTTTGTATACCCCTACCCTTTAAATCCTGCTATTTTCTTTGTGATTACACTTCAAATTTCATTTTGGAATAGAGAAAGTAAAATTGCAGCAATACTCCCTTCAATTACCGGATTGTTTGGAATGCTCTCCGCTCCATTTCTCTGGGAATCTTCTTTATCATTAGATCAGTTACAATATTTATATCAAACTCCCATTATAGAATGGTGTAAACTACTCTTTTCATTAAGTATGATCATCTGGGGAGGATATACAGCCTTCCATCAAAAAAAGAGATTTTTTCAATTTGTGTCTCTGATAGGAATTATTTCCTTCATTGTATTCTATTTCTTATCCATCTACCATTGGCTTATTTTACCTTACGGTATCATTAGTGCTTCTACCTTTATATCACCTTCTAAAAAGAACTTAGATAAACTTTGGGTTCTATTATTTATACTAGAAATGACATTTGTAATTACAATTTTATTTAATCGATAATCTTAGTATTCAAAATACAATCAATTATTCATTTTACACTTTTTTATTTATTTGAATATTATTAATTTTGATCCCAGATTGAATACTTAACTGACTTTTCTCTAACACACGGAAGAAATCGAGAGAAAAGAAGGGTTCTTCATGAAAGTCATGTACCGTGTAATGTTAAATAATATATCATTACATGAAAGTACATTTATCGGCACTTCCTTTAACATCTAATTATCTTACTCAATACTTTATTCATTGCTAAGCGGATATCGCTTAAAGCAATTGTAATTCAATTAAGAAAAACCACTTTTTAATTTAGATAAATCAAATGAAAACAACAATTATTACTTCCCTATTAATTGGGTTTACTGGAATTTCCTATTCTCAAACCGAGATTCAAATCCCAAGGAAACATATAAAGTCTGGAATTCAAATAAACGGTATTTACTCTTCGTTTCAAGACACTAAATATTCAAATGTTAGCTATAACGGATACGGCACTGGATTAGAATTAATCCATTCTATTGATCGAGGATCAAATAGAATGGAATTTGGTCTTCGCTTTAACTATTCAAATTCTAAGCCTTCTACATTTAGCGTAAATGAAGAATTAATAGGAACTGAACTAAAAAAAATAGGGACAGCTAAAGAATTTCGCCCAACAATTTATGGGAGATATACACAAAAACTGAACGAACATTTCGCAGTTGGAGGCAAGTTAGATGCATTAGACGCAACTTTCAGAATCACAAATGGACTAGGAAATAATAGTGTTTACTATAACAATGGACACAACCTATTAGCTAGTGGACGTTATGATAGATCATTGTCCTCAAAACTTCATTTAAGCGTTACAGTGGATCTTGGTATTATTAGTTGGATGAGAGAATCTACAGGTTTTGCATTCAGTACTCCTCAATCCGTAGTTGCTGAAGGCGCTTTCAACTATCAAGATAAAGCAGTTAACAATCCTTTTGGATATCGTTTTTTTGAAATGCTTCCTATTTGGAAATATGGGAACCTTAGTGTTACTAGCGAAATTAATTACTCCAAAAGATGGGTGTTTTCCTACACATGGAATCTAAGAAGATTCTCAACAGTAAAGGAGTATCCAACGACAATTGGATTACATACAATTGGAGCACGTTTTAACTTCAGAAACAAATTAAAACAAAAAAGAAAATAATAATTGAACAATTTTAGAACACATGAAATATTTAATGCTTTTAATCGCCATTTCTTTCAGCTTGATTTCTTGCGAGAAATTACTAATGAAACCAAAACCCAAAACAGACAACATATCTATTTTCAATGAATACGCGAAATTGGTAAAAGAAAAATATGCGATGCTTGAATTCAAAAATGTTGATATTGATTTTCTTACGGATTCAATTGCTCCTTCCATTACTAATGAAATGTCTACAGATTCGCTTTTTAGTAAACTAGCTATTATTACTAAACGTTTGAGAGACGGTCACTCCTCTTTGATCGGCATATATGTATCTCTAAACATGGAGCAAGTTGCAACCTTTGACATTCTTGCAGGATACCCTATTGCTTTTAATGATACAATACTTCAAGAAAATTATGTCGGCCCCACAGTAGCCCCGTCCATCAAACGAATCTCTGTAACTGACGAAGAAAATTCAATTGACGTAATTTACGGGACACTTCCTCAAGACAATCAATTATCATACATAAGAATTCCCTCCTTCAACATCCAATTAAGTGATGAACAGCTAGAAACAATCTTCTCGGAAATAAAAGGCTCTACTGGTTGTATCATTGATGTTCGTGGAAATGGCGGAGGAAATCCTTCCCTGTCAACAAAGTTTGCCTCTTACTTCATGTCTGAAACTACCTATACAGGATATGAACGCTTCAAAATTGGACCTAATAAAAATGATTTTAAAGACAGCCCGAGTAATGTAACACCGGCTAATTCAGAAAATCGATACACAAATCCCGTCGTTGTATTAACCGATCGTGGATGCTACAGTGCAACTACGACTTTAGCTTATAATTTGAATCCTCTTTCTCAAGTTACCTTTATGGGACAGCGCACTGGTGGTGGAAGTGGTTCAGTCGCAGATGGTTTCTTAGCAAATGGTTGGCAATGGTCTCTTTCAACAAGTGAGTTTATTGATCATTTAGGAAATCATCTTGATGACGGTATTAATCCTGATATTGAAGTCGCTTTTGATAATCTAGACAAGACACATGACGAAATCTTAGATGCGGCAATTGCTCATTTACAATAATCCCATTGATAACCTTCTGATAAAGAGACAAGTCTGTTAGCCGCAAAAAGCATTTAAAAAAAAACTGTTTTTTTTCCTCTGAAATATTTTGAGGAATAGATGCTTTTACTAATTTTGCCACCTGTTCAATTGAACAATGGAGAGGTGCCTGAGTGGCCGAAAGGACTTGTTTGCTAAACAAGCGTACT
>JAKVAS010000121.1 GCA_022448165.1 Crocinitomicaceae bacterium
GCTTTACTTAAAGCATCATTAAACTCTACAAGAACATCATTCAACGGAACTCCTTGTTCTTTAGCAAGCGCTGTAGAAATACCATGAATTTGCTCTGAGTCATAAGGAATATCATAACCTTCCGGCTGAATAAGATAATCTTTGCTCTCAATCAGCGTTCCCATGTCATCATGCAATTGCCAGGCAATCTGAACAACTCTTGGCCAGTTATCAGTATCACTAATTGGTGCATTCCAACTCCTTGGTAATCCGGTTGTTTCCGTATCAAAAATGATGTACATGCTGCGTGTTTTGGGAGGAATAAAGGTAACCAAATCCTTTCGTTTGGAATCATTTTCGAAAAAATGATATCAACAAATAATTCACTATTTGAATCATATTAACTTATCTAAAAAAAACAAACCAAATCATCTATCTTGGTATCATTTTTGATGAATTCAGCATATGAAAAAACTTCTTTTACTTGCCTTTCTATTTTGTACGCCTTTACTTTTTGGACAAGAAATATCTGGAGACTCAAACACCCAAGAACCTGAAGAAGTGAAAGACCCATTTATTAGAAATCGCGTTTATTCGGAGGCAGGAATGGATATGTTAAGTACACAAAATGGTGTAAATGTTGGTCTCAAATATAAAATTGGCGCAAATATATACTTTATCAATTACTATGCTTATGGCTTCGGAATCAACATCTCCATTCTAAATGGAGGGCTTAGCTTTTTGGGAAACCCAGCCATCCATGGCTCACTTCCTAGTATTGGTCCTTCCCTTCTTCTTCGCACACAGGAAAATGCTGGATTTGAATTTAACCTGAATGGAGGGTATGGAGGTTTTTTAACGGAAAATACAAGTGGCAGTGGTTTTACATCAACATTTGACGCTAAATGGAGAAAAGAAGAATTTACGATAGGTCTCAGTTACTCTTTATACTTCGATAGTACTCCTGCTTCAAATGATGTCTATGATGTTTTCAGTTTAAATCTAGGTTGGGAATTCAGTATTCGCAGATTTGGTAGATTCGCAATGACCATGGTTAATGTAATGTAACGTTAATACAAATTATCACTCTGTAACCTTAACTTTTATCCTAAGTGAATATTTCCCTTTTTTCGTATTCGTGACTAAATGAATCGTACGATCCTGAAAATAATACTTCCCCTTTGTATCAAAAGTAACCTTTAACGCATATGTTTCCCCAGGAGGAATCGGTTGCTTTGGCAATAGCACTTTAGTACATGTACATGCCACAGAGTAATCAGAAATAATAAGAGGCGTAGTTCCAGTATTAGTTACCATAAACTCATGATCTACTACCTCCCCCTGCTTGGTTGCAGGAAACTTATGCGTGTTTTTATCTACCGATATTTTCGCATTTTGAGCGAGTGAAGATGAGAATATAAACACATTTAACAAAAAGACAAATAACTTCATAATAGATTTATTTCAAAGTTTTCACACAAGTTTCATTCCAAATTCAGAATTCTGTAAAAACAAAATCCGCCACTTGGTCGAAACCAAGGGCGGATCTAATGCTATATTTATGATCGCAAAAATAGCCTCTTTTAGTTAGCAGGTGCTCCAGCATTATTTACAGGTGCTCCACCTTGCGGCTTAGGAAGTACATTCCCTTTAATACGAATTACTTTAGTTGGTGTATTCACCGCATTAGAAGTAATTGTAACACTCTTGTTAATCGCTCCTGGTCGCTTAGTATCATACTTTACAGTAATTGTAGCAGTTTGTCCTGGTGCAATTGGTTCTTTTGGCCATACTGGAACAGTACATCCACATGATCCTTTAGCATTTGAAATAATTAATGGCTTATTCCCTGTATTTTTAAAGTCAAATGTACATTGACCATTAGCTCCGTTCTTAATCGTACCGTAATCGTGTGTTTCTTTTTCGAATTCAAGCTTAGCTCCATCCTTCGCAACCTCTTGATCTTGAGCCATCACTGTATTCCCAGCAACTCCAGCAACAAAAATCATCATGAGAGAAAATAATACCTTTTTCATCTTTTATCTTTTTTATAGTTTCTAATACCTTTGAAACAAATATAGTGCAAGAATTTTGATTGAAATACAATTTAACACAACGTTAACGAATCATTTAATTCGTTCCATTTGTTTCTCAATTAATTCATCAAATGTCAGATCAATATTATCTAATCGGAATTGATAGTCCTCTTTCTTTTCCTCTGAAAGGTTCGGAAAATCTTTAAAAATCATTTCATAATACGATTTAACTTTTTCCTTATCTCTAGGTTTGATAAACTGATCATAGTTCGTAATTTGACTTTCAATAATCAATAATCGATTCTCATACTTTGGATATTTCATCAGTAAAGTATCTGCAAACTTTGCAGCCAATTCATGAACACCAATAGTTGAATACGCCATTTGAACTTTATCCAAACAACTTGGTGCTTTTTCATGTTTCGGATAGGTTCTATAAAGCAGCAATAACTTCTCAATTAACGCTTGCTGTGCTAAACCTTTCATTTGCTTGGGACCATTTAGATCCATTGACAATTTCAGCACAGAATCCTCAAGTACTTTAATCCCTTCAATCAAAACGCTTGCTTCAGGAACCTCTGTTTTGTATGATTTATCATTTTTTGTTTCACCACCACATGAAACAATCAACCCAGCAACTAATACAATTCCGAGATACTTCTTCATTTTACCTTTGTTTTTTCTTCAAAGGAAAACGCATTCTATAAGTAGCTTTCGTTTCTCCCTTTGAAATATTCGTTAATTTCTTCGTTAACAATCTGCGCTTCAAAGCAGAAAGATGATCTGTAAATAGAATTCCATCAACATGATCATATTCATGTTGAATTATTCTTGCGGCATAACCATTATATGTTTCTTCCTTAAGCTCCCAGTTTTCATCATAATAAGAAATTACTATTTCTTCTTTACGAAAAACCTCTTCTCTAATATCAGGAATAGAAAGGCAACCTTCGTTGAATCCCCATTCTTCTCCGTTCTCTTCTTCAATAATTGGATTAATGAATACTTTCTTGAAATTCTCTAATCCTTTAGCTCTCGGATCCTCCTCTTCGTCTTCATCACTTTCTGCAAAAGGACTTCCATCTACAACAAAAAGTCGAATTGATTTCCCTATTTGGGGAGCCGCCAATCCAACACCTGAAGCCTCATACATTGTTTGAAACATGTTCTCGATCAATTGATCTAAATCAGGATAGTCTTTCTCAATTTCACCAGCTTCTTTCTTTAATACTGGATCACCGTATGCTACAATGGGTAATATCATATACTTTAATAATCTAGAACAAAATTAATGCTTTCCTTAGAAATTCACAGCATGAAACTACAAAGTTGTAAATCAGTATACATTTCTAATCGAATCTAGGTACGATTGAAGTATAATCGTTGCACTTACTTTATCAATCAATGCCTTCTCTTTACGTTGTTTTTTCGACCCTCCACTTAAAGCTATTGCCTGAGAAGCCATTTTTGAAGTAAAACGCTCATCAACCAATTCTACAGTAAAAAAGGGAAATTGTTTTTCTAGTGCCTCTTTAAGTAAAAAGACATTTTGCGTAATGTGAGAATCTTCATTATTTAATCTTTTTGGCAGACCAAGAACAATTGTATCTAACTTTTCTTTTTCTGATAATTTTACTAAACGATCCATTAGATTCTTTGAATCAATTGTTTCTAATCCAAAAGCAAAAGTTTTTTCGTTATCAGACAGCGCTAAGCCCGTTCTTTTCAAACCAAAATCAATAGCAATTATCTTTCCCATGACACAAAGATCGTTAAAGAATTAACAATTCCATTGCTTTTTTATTGCTATGACTATTTTTGCGGAAACGAATTGGAATTATGAAAGAAATTATTGAAGCAGCTTGGGATGATCGTAGCTTATTAAACGACTCCAAAACTACGGATGCAATTAATGCGGTTATTGAAGACATCGACAAAGGTAGACTTCGTGTTGCAGAGCCGTTAGCCGATGGTTCTTGGCAAGTTAACGAATGGGTAAAAAAAGCCGTCGTAATGTATTTTCCAATTCGTAAAATGGAAACAATTGAAGTAGGCCCATTTGAATTCCATGATAAAATGGCTCTTAAGTCAAACTACAAAGAACTTGGAGTTCGTGTTGTTCCTCACGCAGTTGCTCGTTACGGAGCTTATATTTCCGCTGGAGTAATTTTAATGCCTTCATATGTAAATATTGGTGCTTACGTTGACGCTGGAACAATGGTTGACACCTGGGCTACAGTTGGCTCATGTGCACAAATCGGAAAAGATGTACATCTAAGCGGAGGTGTTGGAATTGGCGGTGTATTAGAACCGTTACAAGCCGCTCCTGTTATTATTGAAGATGGTGCATTCATTGGATCTAGATGTATCGTAGTGGAAGGTGTTCGTGTTGGCAAAGAAGCTGTTCTTGGTGCTAATGTTGTCTTAACAAAATCCACAAAAATAATTGATGTTACCGGAGACGAACCTGTTGAAATTCGAGGATACGTTCCTGAAAGAAGTGTAGTTATACCGGGGTCGTATACAAAGACTTTTCCAGCTGGAGATTTTCAAGTACCCTGCGCGTTAATAATTGGGCAACGTAAGGCTTCTACTGATCTTAAAACATCACTTAATGATGCATTAAGAGAACATAATGTAGCTGTATAGCAAAGCTAAACCAACTAAAATCAATTCTCTTAAACTTCAAGATATTTACTATTTTGCGGTATGCAATTGCGTATGCTCATTCTTTTGATTCTTACCATTGTTTTCGCTTGCGAAAACGAACCTAAACAACCTAAATCAAAAAAAGCAAAACCTATTCATACTTCTGAAATAGAAAACATAGAGGGATCTATTAATGAAACTGATGATACAATTACTAAGCATTATTATTCAGGTGAGTTTTATCAATGTAACCGAAACTTCATAGAATCTGTAAGCCTTAATGATTCAATTTTTGAATTGGTAATCACATCCGAATTACTAATGGATGATTCTCTACTTCAAACTGAAATAGTTGAAGAAGACAGTGTTGTTCATCGATATGTCTTTCATGGCATGAATGAACTCTATTCATTTAAGCTAATGAATGATAACAAAGAATGTTTTAATACTAAAATTGATAGAAGAAGTTTCATTGGAAAAATACAGACCGATATTCTATTGGATAATGCCCGTTTCGACATTAAACTAATTGAATATGCTCCAAAATTCGATGCTTTCGTATTTGCAATTGACTTTTCAATTCCCGATTCTGATGTAGGATCAGAAATTTTGTTTTTGTTGAACAAAAAAGGAGAGATTATTGAGAATGTTAAAAGTCAATCATTTGGAAGTTCGACAGCCTATAGACCAATTCAAATTTCCCAAAATGGAAAAATGATTCTCTCTGCAAATAACCTTTTGATCTCCAATCATAACAATGTAATGTTCGATCAAAAAACAGAAGTTATGTCATCAGATTATATTTTCGATGACAACTATGTACTTGTTGTTTATGAATATAATGACTCTCTTAACCGTCTTAATGCAAAGATATTGGATACTACTGGTCGAATCCAATCAGTATTTCACTTCGAAGGATACACCTGTGAATTAAGCTGTAAAACTGAAGTCCATTTCATCAAAAACCTTAATAGTTATTATCTATTTGATTATCCACAACAGCAATTTAGAAAACTAAGAACCAACCCGATTCGTTCTGAAATAATACCTTTAATCGAACTAGAGGAACATCTAAGTGTCGATTCTAACCAAATCAAAATTTCTTTTGATTTCAATCAAGGAAAACAGGACCTATACATTGACACGATTACGGGAACAATGAAATATGTCAAACCAGAAATTTACTAAAACCCTTTGTCTTTCGATCTTTTCCATTCTACCCTACTATCGCGTAACCTGCGTCATTTTAATCTTCTATAGCCAAAGAAAGACTCATTAAATGAACTTGTTTTCTTATAGCCTGATGTCCTTATGCACTTCACATAATTCAATGGGACTTAGGTTAATTCTAAAGGAATTCATTTTCAAAAGTATTATAAAAAGAAAAAAGGCTATCGAATGATAGCCTTTTCACTTTTGGGGTCAAATATTATATTTTAATCGACAATCCTGCAGATACAACAGGACCTCCAAGTCCAATCTCCGCATTTAATCCAATATTGTCTGTAAAATAGTATCTCATTCCAGATGCAAATCGGAAAGAAACTGGAAGCAACGTAATTGTTGTAGAAGCATCCTCTGTTTCCGAACCATTCTCATAATACTTATAAAAACGATTGTTTGTTCCAGCACCGAAACCAATGTAAACATCCAAATCTGGAGAGCTAATATCAAAGTGATAATTAAATCTAGCGTGAACTCTAACTCTACTAGCTTTAGTTTTAACTGAGTTAGAAGTCACATCATACGTTCCTGTTGTAGCGTTAAACGTAGAATCTGTAGATGTTCCTTCAACACTAAACCCATTAAATATAGCGTCTACACCAATCCCAAAACGTTCTCCTACCATGTATTCAACACGTAATCCTGCTGGCCCGTATCCAGATATATTCACCTCAGATATTCCCTCAGAAAGTTGTTCTGTTAAAGACTTTCCAAAATTAGGGAATCCATAATAAGGATCAATAATAATGTTTCCTTGCTCAACACCTTGTGAGAAAGAACTTGAAGCAACTAATAAAGCTCCGATCATAGTTAATAATACTCTTTTCATAGTTTGGTATATTTAATTAGTAAAATAAAATTAATCGAAATATTTGGTTTAATTCGAATATGCAGACACTTTTTACAAAATTCATACCAAAAACAATCTCGATTACATTTTAATCTATTTTGACACACCGCGGTACAACAAAGCTTATAATAAGGTTCAAACCGAACCTCCATTTTTTTATATTTATTTTACCTAAAGCTAAAAACACTCAACAACTGATCATAAACTCCAACCTACACCTTAATGATTTTACTATTCTAATAAGAAATTAGGAATATCAGTATTCTACATATTTCCTAAATATAAAAGGAGATTAAACCAGGTTTACTCCAATCAATCTGTGATTCATTATCCGAAAAATACAATTAAACTAAACACAATGCTCTTACCTCTATTCTCCTAAAAAAACATAAAAAAAGCCTAAGTCTTTCGACCTAGGCTCCCATTAAACATTATATATTCAAAATGACTAGATAACTAACTTTCTCGTTGATGGTTTAAACTTCGTCAAAACAATCCCCTGAACAGCAGTTTCGTATTCTTCCATCGTAGGAGTTCTACCTAAGATCGTTGACAGCACTACAACTGGTGTAGAAGACAATAAAGACTCACCTTTCTTACCATCAGTATCTTTTACAACCCTTCCTTGGAATAAACGAGTAGAAGTAGCCATAACTGTATCTCCTGGCTCTGCCTTCTCTTGATTTCCCATGCATAAGTTACAACCAGGGCGCTCTAAGTACAGTTTGTTTTCATACTTCTTCCGCGCCTCTCCTTTTGGATTGTCATCATTAAATACAAATCCTGCATATTTCTCAAGCACTGCCCAATCTCCTTCTTCTTTCAATTCATCAACAATATTATATGTTGGCGGAGCAACAACCAATGGTGCTTTAAATTCGACTTTTCCTGTTTGTACTTCAATGTTCTTAAGCATTTGAGCTAAGATCTTCATATCACCTTTGTGAACCATACAAGATCCAACAAATCCTAAATCTACTTTTTTAGTTCCTCCATAGAAAGACAATGGTCTAATTGTATCATGCGTATAACGTTTTGAAACATCATCATTATTTACATCTGGATCGGCAATCATTGGTTCTGCAATCTCATCTAGATCGATAATAACCTCTGCATGGTATTTTGCATTTGAATCTGGCTTAAGTGCCGATTTAATACCTGTCTTAATTTCTTGAATTCTCTTATTAGCCTTATCAACAAGCCCCTTCAAAACTTGCTTTTCGTTATCCATTCCTTTATCAATCATGATTTGGATACGCCCACTAGCAATTTCTAATGATTCAATTAACGTTTCATCTTCCGAGATACAAATAGAAGCTTTCGCTTTCATCTCAGCTGTCCAATCAGTAAATGTAAACGCCTGATCTGAAGTCAATGTACCGATATGAACCTCAATAATTCTACCTTGGAACACATTCTCTCCTCCAAACTGCTTTAACATTTGTTGCTGCGTAGCATGAACAACATCACGGAAATCCATGAAACTTCTCATATTTCCTTTGAACGTTACCTTCACAGACTCTGGAATTGGCATCGTTGCCTCTCCTGTTGCCAACGCAAGAGCAACGGTTCCTGAATCCGCACCAAAAGCAACCCCTTTCGACATTCTTGTATGAGAATCTCCTCCTATAATGATATCCCAATCATCTACAGTAATGTCATTAAGTACTTTATGGATAACATCAGTCATCGCATGGTACTTTCCTTTTGGGTCACGACCAGTAATCAATCCGAAGTCGTTCATGAACTTCATCAAACGTGGGATATTTGCTTTAGATTTATCATCCCAAACAGATGCTGTATGACATCCAGACTGATAACCAGCATCGACAATTGGAGAAATAACAGTAGCCGCCATCATTTCCAACTCTTGAGAAGTCATCAATCCAGTTGTATCTTGCGACCCAACGATATTTACTTCGACACGTACATTTGAACCTGTGTGTAATGTTTTTCCAGGAGTCGTTCCTACAGCATTTTTATTAAATATTTTCTCAACTGCCGTTAAACCTTGTCCTTCAATTGAAATCTCTTTTGATGGAGCATATACCTGAGGAACGTCAATTCCTAATGCTTTACAAGCAAACGTC
>JAKVAS010000122.1 GCA_022448165.1 Crocinitomicaceae bacterium
TGATTTCACTACCTACACATTAATCGGTGCAAACGATGATGATGTTGACGGTGGTTCAGCTGCTCCTAGATTCTCTATCTGTGGATTAACTCCTGGAAATACTTACTACTTAATGCATGATTCTCAAAGTACATTCGCTACTGGACAATACACTCTTGCATTGACTGAGATCGTTGTAGAAGCTGGTACTTCTAACGGAATTCTTAACGTATGTACTGGAGATACTGTTGACTTAACAAATGGTATTACTGGACAAGATCTAGGTGGAACTTGGGTAGAAGCAATTAATACTGCAAACTTTGCTGACCCAATATTCCCTTCTGCTGGTCTTGCTTACCAAATATTTGATTTCGAATATTTCGTAGTTGATGGATGTGCTGTTGATTCTATTGATCAACAAGTAGAAATATATGGACCTTCTAGTGCTGGTAACGACGGAACATTATCTGTATGTCAAAACGAACCGTTCAACCTACTTTCTGGACTTTCTGGAAATGTAGACATAGGTGGTACTTGGATTGATCCAAACAGCTTACCGATGACTTCAGCCGACACAACAGCATCAAGTATTCCTGGTTCATACAACTTTGATTATATAACTGACAACGGTGTGTGTCCTAGTGACACTGCTAATGTTGTAGTAATTGTAAGTCCTTCTTGTGATTACTTAAATATTGAAGATATATACTTCGGAAACATGACTGTATATCCTAATCCTTCAACTGGATTAGTATTTATCGCGAACTACGGTTCAACTGAAGTATTCAATTACACAGTAACTGATATCCAAGGAAAAGTTGTAGCTACAAAAGATGCTGCTATCAATGGTGAAACTGTTACTGAAATCAACTTGAACAAATTAGAGACAGGTGTTTATTTCATCAATGTCTTTAACCAAAACACAAAAGGAACATTCAGAGTAATCATTGAATAATTCTTTTTAGCTAAAAAGGTTGGAAAAGGGATGCAATTGCATCCCTTTTTTTTATCTCTTATTTTTATAACTTTAGCCTAACTAAAAAAATGTGATACTTATGTTAGCTCCTTTTAATCTACAACAATGGATCGATGATAACCGTGATTTACTAAAACCTCCTGTATCAAATAAAAATCTATATGTTGAGGCTGGAGATTTTATCATAATGATTGTTGGCGGCCCCAATGCTAGAAAAGATTATCACTACAACGAAGGAGAAGAGTTGTTCTATCAGATTGAAGGCGATATTCTCGTTAAAATTCAAGAAGATGGGAAATCCAAAGATGTTCACATCAAAGAAGGTGAAATATTTTTACTTCCCCCAAACATCCCTCACTCACCTATTCGAGGGGAAAACACCGTTGGACTTGTTATTGAAAAGGTTCGTAAAGGAACCGATCTAATTGATGGGCTAATGTGGTTTTGTGATAAGTGTAATCATAAATTGAATGAATACAAATTTCCATTAAACGATATTGAATTTGATTTTATATCTAGGTTCAAATCGTTCTATGCTTCTGAAGAACTTAGAACTTGTGACAAGTGCGGACATGTAATGGAGGTCGATGAACGATTCGTTTAAAACAGAAACCCTTTGGATAACCCCCAATAGACACTAAATGAAAATTTAGTCAAGTAATATTCAATCCCTTTTATTTAGATGAAGTAGTTCCAACAAAAGTGAATTAAATCACTAAATAGGTATAGACTCTATTTATACATAAGTTTATATTTATAATCTCACACAGTGTTTCTTTCAATTTTACAACTAAGGAATATCATATATCACAAAGTATCACATACCCAAGGCAAATCAAAACATTTCTTGAAAAACGGCTATAATAGAAGAAAGTAATTTTACCTAAGAAGATTCACATGCCCAACATGAAAATGCTCCTCCCCTTCCAAATCAAGTAAAGTCACTTTCCAGGTATAAGTTCCATCCTGAGCCTCTCTTCCTTTATAAGTACCATCCCAACCCTCTGATAGTGATGATATTGTATGAATCAATTCTCCCCAACGATTAAATATTAACATTTCAAAAGAAGCAATGTTACCACCTTCAGCTTTAAAAATATTGTTCACGGTCAAATCGTCGCCGCCAGGAGTAAATGTATTCGGAACGTATAAAATCGGGTCATAATAAATATGTACAGAGTCCGTAGCAGAGCAACCATTTTCATCCGTATAAGAAACAACATATGAATAGTTCTGATTCGGAATCGCTATAGGAGATTCGCACACAATACAACTCAAAAATTCCGCTGGAGACCAAACATAAGGACCAGCGGTTGAACTTGTCGCTCCCAAAGGAACAGGTTCTCCGTAAAATGCATAAACATTTGGAACCGTCTGTATAAAAGGCTGAGGATACAAATCTACAAACACCGAATCCTTCGCTGTGCACCCATATTGATCCATTCCAACGACATAGTACATTGTCGGTTCCACAGGAGTCGCATGCACAAGCGAACTAAAGGCATTGTCTAATGTATTATACGGACTCCAAACGTAACTAATTCCTCCCATTCCCCATATTGGGGTTGTCTCACCTGGGCAAATAGTTGTATCATATCCAGCAGTAATTGTGGCTATTACTACATCCACATACACACTATCAATCACTGTTCCACAGGCATTCGTAAAGACACAATAATACATTTGATCAGTAAACGGATTAACATTAACTACTGGTCCTTCCAATGTATCAATTGCCAAGGCAGGATACCACACATAAGTTTCTCCTCCAGAGACAGTAATTGTAGCCGTATTTCCTTGACATAATTTAATCGTATCGGGAATGATAGGAATCGGAGGTGTGTAATACACATCTATATTCACAGACTCTTCTAATTCACATCCATTAGCAGTCAAAATATCCACTGTATACATAATGGATGCATCCGGAACGCTTATAGGAGTCGCACTTAATGGATCATCTAAATAATCTGGTGGAGACCATAAATAACTCACTCCACCTGTAGCGAACAACTGAACGTTATTCCCAATACAAATACTCGTATCACTCGAAGCTGCGCTCCCCCCAAGATAAACCTCCAAGGTAACACTTACCGTATCAATACCACAACTATCGGAAATTATTACCTGAAAATCAGTAGTCTGATCAATTGTGGCAGTTGGAGTAGCAATGGTAGGATCATCCAAAAACTGTGCTGGGCTCCATTCATAATTAACACCTCCATATGCTTCAAACTGAAATGAATCTCCGGGACATATAGCACCAGGGGGCTGAATAACTCCTCCTTGAAAATCACCTATATAAATAGAAAACTCAATAGAATCTGGTGAAAAACACCCATTTGTATCCATTACCACCAGAGTAACATCATACGTCCCTGGATTTGTATAGAAATGAATTGGATTAACCTCAGTTGAAGTAGAATTATCTCCAAAGTCCCAGAAAAATGCATTTCCATTAGAGCTATTATTATTAAAAATAACTGGGTCAGGAATACAAACTATTGGGTCAGGGTTTGAAACAACCGCTTCAATTGTACTCAACTCGAACTTAAAAACAGCCATATTGCAATTGGAACTATTTGCTGTATTAGACCAAGCCCCTGTAGTGGTGGTAAACCCATTTTGCGTAGCACCGCATGACCCACAAACCGCATGATAGATCCTTCCCGACTTATCAAAACGACTTGTTCCGCCATCGACATGATTAGAAGAGCTACTTGTCCCTCCCATAAATGTCCCATACTTTAAATTCATTGCATCCTGACTAAGCACTGCAATGTAGAAGTTACTGCCATTTGTTAATGCTTGAAAAGCATCTGAAGTAATTGGGAGTCCATTACTAGTAGAATTCACCGCTTGACTACCATTAACATTCAACTGACCTCCCCAACCAGAAAGATAAATATCATAACAATCAGACACTAAAAAGGCTGTTGGTGAAATTTCCACATGACCAGTTCCAGCACCGATCATAGTAGTCCATTCTATTGTCGTTAAATCATTCGAGTACTTCCTTATAAATTGGCCCGAATTGGGAACTCCATAATGCCCTGCTGTAACCCCCCAATCACTTTCTGATTGACCAAGAACATAGACGTAATCATTGATATCAAGTTGTACAAAATAAGCTTGGTCATACTCCAATGCTCCCATATAAGTCCCTGACAAGAGTGCTCCAGTTGTACCATTAAACTTTGCTAAATACCCATCAGAAATCCCACCATTAAAAATTAAATCATTCCCTGACGTAAATCCCATTGTTGCGGAATTCGTTCCTCCAGCCATATATATATCACCGGTACTAGAAATCTGCACAGAATTGCCTGTTTCATTACCGACACCTCCAAGAAAAGTCGACCAAGTAAGCGCATTTAATGTGATAGGCATCTTGAACAGAATGGCATCTTGAGGACCATTTAATCCAGGCTGGACAGGCGAAACAGTTGGGAAATCCGAAGATTGTGTAGTTGACGAAACATATAAACTACCCATTCCATCCAAAATTATCTCTCCCCTATATTGATCACCATAATTATACTGAAGACCAGTAGTATTCATTCCATCCGTTCCAGAACCTCCTACGAATGTTGAAGCTAATAATGTTGTTCCATCCGCACTCAATCGCGCCACAAACAAATCAGAACCACCTAGAAAACCAAGTCCATTAGATGCCCCATTTAGAGGTGGTCCCCCAGCATAAGTATTATCATAAGAGGCTCCCGCCATTGGGAAATTTGGAGAAGACGTTAATCCAAAAATAAATAGCTCACCGTTATCATCCGCAACCATACTATTAGGTGTTTCATCTCCAATACCACCCAAATAGGTCGAGTACAACAATGCAGTTCCAATCGCATTAAATTTAGAAATCCCAATATCTACTGATCCTCCATTAAATGCTGAGCTATATGCTCCAGTAGTTGTGGGATAAGATCCTGAAGTAGAAGAACCTGTGCCTGATGCCGTATTAAAAACTGTACTTCCTCCGAAAAGATTACCATCTACATCTGGAGTAGCTGACATCCCCCAATTGTCAGCTGTCGAACCCGTAAATGATGAAAATGTTAGATCTGGATCAATAATCAACGGGTAACTATTGTCATAACCGTCTGGAAAAGAAAAATGCACTCCTTCCTCATTAAGCAAAAACTCAACATAAACAGGCTTTCTCTTCCCCTCTTTACTAATCCAAGCTAACGGACTAGAATGCATAATATCTCCAAATTGCGTCCCCACAACTAAATTGCCATCCTCATCAATTGTCAACTTATCCTCACCTTCATGAGTTAATATAATTTGACTAGCATCAGCCCCTGCTTCAAGATAAAAAGCATATTCCATTCCAGAATTTTCAGTATTTAACACAAGGTCAATACCCGTATAAAAATCCATCATTCGAACTTCCTGATAACTATAAACTTTAGACCTCCATGCTGAAGGGTCATTTCCGTATAAATAATTTCTATAAAAACTCGACGGTTCAGTATGCTCTATTTCACCACTCCATGATGAACCGACAAACGTTGAGCGAATATTATGAAAATTATATTCATCACTTTCTTCATGGTTCTCAATCTCAGCTTCGTGATGGCTATGTCTCTTTTCTTTAACATCATTCAACGCAAAAAGAAATCCATCCTTACCAATCAATAACTCCCCCTGATTTAGTTCAATTTTGTATTGAATTCGACTGTCCCATTGACCTACATTAGGATGCATCCATACATCCTGACCTTCAGAACCAAAGCTCCAAACAAAAATCATAAATATAGTTAATACAGACGTGCGCATTATAATCGAAAATTACAATAAAAAAGTGAGTTTATCCCTCCTAATCCCTCAATAACAATGGGATGTGAATCAACACCTTAGTATTAAATCGTTTTATTCTTGGAATGGTTGCCCTGAAAACTGTTAAAAACTAGCTAAAAACAAGAGGCATTCAGATCAATTTATATCCGTAGATTTGTACCGTAATTTTAGCTTCAATCATGAGTGATCCAATAAAACATGAGTGCGGAATAGCACTTCTTCGCCTTAAGCAACCCTTACAATACTATGTAGATAAGTATGGATCAGCCTTTTACGGACTGAACAAGCTGCATCTCTTAATGGAAAAGCAACACAACCGTGGTCAAGATGGCGCGGGAGTAGCAAACATTAAGTTTGATATGTCTCCTGGAGATAGATACATTTCGCGTTATAGATCTACAGATAGTAAACCAATTCAAGATATATTTGATCACATCAATGGACGATTCGAATCAATACTTGAAGAAAATCCCAAGAAAATTAATGATGTTGAATTCCTAAAAAAGAATGCCGGATTTACGGGTGAGTTATTTTTAGGACATTTACGTTATGGAACCTTTGGAAGAAACTCAATTGAAAGTTGTCATCCATTTTTAAGGCAGAATAACTGGATTACTCGAAATTTAGTTGTGGCTGGAAATTTCAATTTGACTAACGTCGATGAATTATTTGATGTTTTATTAAACATTGGCCAACATCCAAAAGAAAAATCAGATACCGTTACGATTTTAGAAAAAATTGGACATTTCCTAGACGTTGAAAATGAAGAATTGTTCAACGAATTGAAACCACAAGGATATTCAAATACTGAGATTTATAATCGAATTGCCAAGAAGATTGATATTGAGCGGATTTTAAAACGTGCCTCCGAAGATTGGGATGGTGGATACACAATGGCTGGATTATTCGGTCATGGAGATTCGTTTGTATTACGTGATCCGGCCGGTGTTCGTCCAGCTTTCTGGTATGAAGATGATGAAGTATGTGTTGTTGCTTCCGAACGACCTGTAATCCAAACGGCATTCAACTTGAAAGCAGAGGATATTCAGGAATTAAAACCTGGACACGCTTTAATAATTCCAAAAGAAGGTGAGGTCCGAGAAACGATGATCAATGAACCAACTTCGGTTTCATCTAAATGTTCGTTTGAACGAATTTACTTCTCTCGTGGAAATGATGCTGATATTTATCGTGAGCGCAAGCAGCTTGGAAAAAACGTAGTTCCTCAGATTTTAAAATCTATTGATTACGATCTGGATAACTCTGTATTCTCTTTCATTCCCAATACGGCAGAAACTTCTTTCTACGGAATGATTAAAGGTCTTGAAGACCATTTAAATGAAGAAAAAATCAAACAAATTATAGCATTAGGAGACAAACCAAATCAAGATTCCATCCGTGAAATTCTTTTAAAAAGGGCGCGCATTGAAAAGATTGCAATTAAAGATGCAAAATTGAGAACCTTTATCACGCAAGATGATTCTAGAGACGACCTAGTAGCTCATGTATATGATATTACTTATGGAAGTGTCAAGCGTAATGAAGACAACTTAGTTGTGATTGATGATAGTATTGTTCGTGGCACCACTTTAAAGCAATCAATCTTACGTATTTTAGATCGACTAGACCCTAAAACTATTATTGTAGTCTCTTCTGCTCCGCAAATCCGTTATCCAGATTGCTACGGCATTGACATGGCAAAAATGGGTGACTTCATTGCTTTTGAAGCAGCAATATCCTTATTAAAAGACACAAACCAGGAGAACATTATTGAAGAAACATACATGCACTGTAAGGAGCAAGAGAACTTACCTAAGGAGCAACAAAAGAATATGGTTCGAAACATATACGAACCCTTTACTCCTGAGCAAATTTCTGCCAAAATCAGTGAATTATTAACTCCTGAATCTGTTAAGGCAAAAGTGGAAATTATCTATCAAACAATCGAAAATCTTCATGAAGCCTGTCCAAACAACACAGGAGATTGGTATTTTACAGGAAACTACCCTACTCCTGGAGGGAATAAAGTTGTGAATAAAGCATTCATCAACTGGAAAGAAGGAAATAACAAACGTGCGTACTAAAAGCTAACTAATGAAACGAAGGATTGCTCTCATACTCTATGTACTAAGCGCCTACGTAGTCATTCAGTTTATTTGGTGGGGTTATCACTTAATAGAACTAACTAATGAATTATCAGAAGAATCTTCCGCAATAAACAAACGTGTGGCAATGATTCTTGGAGAAGGAGCCGTTTTTTTATTGATTTTATTTGTTGGTATTTGGCAAATACGAAAATCAATATTAAAGGACCTGAAACTCTCTGCCCAACAAAATAATTTTTTACTCTCTGTTACGCATGAATTAAAAACACCTTTAGCAGCAAGTAAACTATATATCCAAACTGTTAAAAAGCGTGAATTAAGTAGGGAACAATCTAACGAGATACTTGCTAAAGCAATTGAAGAAAATGATCGTTTAGAACGAATGATTGACAACATACTGAACGCTGCTAGATTAGAGAATCATGTAATGAAACTTTCAAAAGATTCTTTTGACCTCTCTCAGCTATCAGAATCTATTATTGAACGATTTAAGCATTTTAAAAATGCTAAAAGGTTGACTTCTAAAATTGACAAAGACACAACAATAAACGCTGATAGACTATTAATTGAAACAATTTTAAGCAACCTCATAGAGAACGCACTCAAATATGCCGGGGCAGATACCAAAATAGTTGTTTACGCCACTCATAATTCGGAAGAAATACGCTTTGGCGTAAAAGATGAAGGTCCTGGTGTTCATAAAGCAGATCAACCAGAAATATTTAAGAAGTTTTATAGATCTGGAAATGAAGACACTAGAACACAGAAAGGTTCAGGGTTGGGCCTATATATTGTTTCACAATTGGTTCATCTTCATCAGGGAACAATTCGATATACCGACAATACTCCTAAAGGAGCAAATTTTGAAATCAAATTAAAACATGGCTAAGCACGTTGGACTTATCATCCTTGATGGATGGGGAATAGGAGACAAATCTC
>JAKVAS010000123.1 GCA_022448165.1 Crocinitomicaceae bacterium
TTTTTCTATTGCCTCAGTTCTCCATTTCTTTGTAGGAAGAGATCCTGTCCCAATTTCAAAGAAAGCACCGTAAAACTCATAGTTGAATTGAATTCGATCTAAGAACCCTTGTTTAGACCTTGGGGATGCGGATATGCTATCCATAAGGATCCCTTTATCGACAAGATCCATGTTTGCGATGTTGAATTGCATTTCTAAAACAGTGGCTTCTCCAAACTCTTTACCGATCTTTCTTACTTCGGATAAATCATAATTTTCCCAGTTTATCATACCTCAAATTTCGGAAGCTAGTTTCCCGGAATAAAGGACATAAAAAAGCCCCTTTGATTGCTCAAAGAGACTAGGGCCGTAATAATTATAGATTTATTTGTTACAAAAATACTCCTTTATAGTACTTGTTAGAAGGACAGTTATTTTATAATAAATTAGATCTCTCATAATTGAAATTATGAGAGATCTTGATCAGACTAATGTCAATTACGAAAGGATTTTTCTTTCAGTGTATCAACAAACTCAAGTAAAGCATGAATTTGGGTGATATCCTCTTTAATCTCTGTTTGTTGATAAAGTTCAGAGTTTAGTGAAGCATCACGTAAAGAAATTTCTAGCAGTGTTTTTCTTAATTCAGGTAAATTGAAGTTTTTAATAACTGTGAGGAATTTTCCCATTTCGCACATTTAATTTGAATAGTCTTGTACTAAACACAAAGAAGGCGATTATTGTGTCTTTCAAATTTGGGAAACCGTAATAGAAAAAACAAGTGTTTTTTTATTTGTAGTAATTATACACTTCCGCATGTTGCAATACGGAAAACCGCAGTTAGAATTTTTTAAGCCAATCCAGTGCTTTCGATTGTTTGTTGAATAAACTAACTGGTACAGATTGTTTGTTCAATTTGAATATTAAATTACCTACAAGACGAGCGGTATAATTGTCAATAAGCATTGCTATTGCTTTTGTCCCTTCATAAGCATCCGAGTTTTCGTAGTAATAATTTGCGGCCTTTTCTACAGAAAGCGCATTGTTTACTTTTACAAAGACTGCAGTAGGGGTGTTGTTGCCCATTGCTTTTTTGCGGTCTATTACTAATTGTTTAGCAACGTTCAATGTGATTTTTTTTATTTCTGGATTGATAATTTGAAAAACAACATTGTTATCCTTCCATGATTCGGAACAGTTACTTTTAGTGTAGTTATGTTTTATTAAATCGCCCACATTTATGTCTGATAAGATTATAAATTTAGTAAATGAAATCGTGAATACCGCAACTCAACGTGGTATAGCTAAAATTTCCATTGAAAACGAGACTTACGACGGTAAAAAAATAATTGTAGATGGTAAAGACCTCCTATCTTTTGGCTCATACAGTTATCTCGGTCTAGAGATCGATAAGCGACTAAAGCAAGCTGCAGCTGATGCTATTAGTAAGTTTGGTATTCAATACCCAACATCTCGAATTTACTCATCCATTGGACCATATAAAGAATTGATTTCGGGCCTAGAAAAAATGTTTGAAGCTCCTGTTGTTTTGACAACATCTTTATCATTAGGTCATTCAGGAGTTCTACCTACTATTGTGCAGAAGGGAGATGTTCTTATCCTCGACCAACATGTCCATTCTAGTGTACAATCAGCGGCTCAGCTTTTAAAGGCAAGGGATATTAAATTGGATCTCGTTCGGCATAATGACATGGAAAGCCTTGAGAAAAAAATAAAATCGTATCAAGGAAAATACTCCCGAATTTGGTATGCGATTGATGGAATTTATTCTATGTATGGTGACGTGGCACCGATTAAAGAGATTGAGTGGTTATTGAACAAATACAGTAATTTTTATTTATATGCGGATGACGCACACGGTGTAAGTAGTTACGGAGTGTATGGAGCTGGCTGGATTTTGAGTAAAATTCCTTTCCATAAAAAGATGATATTGTCCACCGGTATGGCGAAAGCATTTGGTACGATGGGAGGTGTTTTCGCAATTAAGGATCCAATACTTTATGAGTTAGTTAATAATTGTACAGGGTCTATGATTTTCTCTGGCCCTCACCCTGTTCCCATAATAGGTGCGAGTATTGCGTCGTTAAAAATTCATCTATCTGATGAGATAATTGTTAGGCAACAATTTTTACAAGAGAAAATTAATTATTGTAATAAGAGACTCAAAGAGTTCGGTATCCCCGAAATATCAGATGCGGAAACACCTATATTTTTTGTTCCTTTAAGTGTATTAGGTGCTGGGTATAGCCTTGTGAAACGACTTATTGATGATCATGTTTATGTGAATCTTGCCTCGTTTCCTGCCGTATCTGAATCATGTACAGGTATTCGGTTTGCAATTACTCTTCATCATACCTTAGATGATATTGATAAACTCATATTGTCGATTGCGAAGAATTTGCCTTTAGCACTTGCCGAGTTTTCCCTTTCCATGGCGGATGTGCGTCGTGCATTTAGAAAGGTTGAAAATTTTCCGAAATTTAAGAGCATAGAGAAAGCTGGAACGTTTTCTAAATTTCGAACGATACGCTACAATGAAATTATTGAGGTTCCTACTGAAATCCAAAAGAACTTCTATGAATGTACGGGATTAGATTCTCAAATTATAAAATCAATTCAGGATTCTTTCCAAAATAATGATGTTCTTCATGAAAATTGTGAGTTGTTTTTTATTACTGTTTTGGATGAAAAAGAGAATGTAGTAATTAGTGCACTCTTTAGTATTTCAGTGGTTAAAGATGACATGCTAAGTAGTATTGAAGCATCTATCTCGATAGAAGAAAAGCGTAAGACAGATGAATTATTGTTGTCCTCTAAAATATTAATGCTTGGAACCTTAATAACAGAAGGTTCTCATATGTATGTGGATTACAAAAATAACTCATGGAAAGAAGCTGTTGGTGCTTTAATTCGCCAACTAGAAGTTATAAGAGATGAGAATGACTTAAACACGATTTTTCTTCGTGATTTCGTTCAAAATGATCATCAATTATTAGAAGTACTGAAGGATAATAGTTTTTTGAAGGTTGATCTTCCTGACACACACATTGTATACAATATGTCTTGGGAAACTGAGTTGGAATTCTTGTCGTCGCTTTCAAAGCGGCATAGATACTATTTAAGAAATAAGGTGTTAAAGAAAGAATCAGAATTTGATGTGAGGATCAATGAAATCCTGAATGAAGAGCTCCTGGAATCAATGTATGAAATGTACAAAAATGTAAATGAAAGAAGCCATGATTTGAATACGTTTACTGTTCCGAAAAAATGGTTTTTATCTCTTGTTAATTCAGAAAACTGGGAAGTTATTAGTCTCAGACATAACTTAAATGAACATAAATCTGCCATGATGCTTTGCCGAAAGGCAGATGGTGTGTATAATCCAATATTTATTGGGATGAACTATAATGATTTAGAAAAGGATATTTATCCGCAAATTTTGTGGCAAACAATAAAACGAGCTAAAAGTCTTAACTCATCGAAGGTAACTTTAGGGTTTACAGCATCACAGAATAAACGAAAATTTGGAGCGAAAGTTCAAAAAAAATATGCTGTTGTAAAATCTAAAGATGACTTTATGTTGTCCTCTATGAGTTTGGAGTATAACCTTTAAAATCAGAATATTTTTTAAGTTCAGCATATAGGCTGAGAAATTCCATTGTATATATATTCCCGAAGATTGAAAGAACTTTTTCGGGATGATTATCAAAATGATCCTTTATAAGAGAAATAAGTTTTACAATTCTTGGGATTTGCGGTATGATCTTGTTTTCTGGATATAAAGTAATAGTCACAACAATTGATTGCTCTTTGTTCATTTCTATGTGAATAGTTGACCCTTTTGTATCTAAATCTATAAATAATGGATGGTTAATCTCTCCATTATATGATAGTGAGTTGATCCGTTTTGATCTAATCATTTCTAGGTTCTCTTCATCAATAAAAGCATTGATTTTGGAACGGATTAGTCTTTCAGAATCAAAATCAAGACTTGAATGTGCGTGAAAAATGGATGTGCCGTCCACGGAGATTAGTACTATTCTGTTTGTTAATTCTAACGAGTCAATTGTTAGATCGATCATTTTTGGTGAAGCGAATTTTTGTTCTAACTTTTCATTGACAATATTTAAACTATGAGCAATCAAGTTTAGGAAAGAGTCCTTGTCATCGTTCTCTTTTAATCGTTTTGTGAAGTCCTGTTGATACATTGCTTCAATTACAGAAGAGAATTCTTGAAAATAAGATTCGAAAATATTTGAGTCTTCCCAACGAAGGTCAATAACCTTTTTGAGTTGTTGCTCAAGTTTTGCTCGATGATCATTAAGATTTTCCGTGCAATTTACTATGTTGTATACTTCTTGAAGAAGTTGATCCGTGATGTCGGCTTTTAATGGTGTGGACATATAGTCACAGTTTAAAGATTAAGTATTTTCAACTGTAACACACAATAGGCGTGAATCGAAAATACCAAATAATGATATGCGAATTACAGAATTAAGAAAAATTAGAATTTTCCGCATTCCTTCTTTGATCCTTCGGAAAACAAGGTTTACGCGGCATTTGTGTAGAGATTGTCATTGTCTTTTATTGAGTTGAATATTTCTTTTTCTTGAGGGCTTAGTTTTTCATATGTAAATATTGGATCATTAATTTGAGTCGCATTTCTTCTTTTGCAAAATCAAGAAATATCATCTATCTAGAGTCAGGGATAAGCGCCAAATTATCCCGTTATCGTTTGGATGAATTTGAATCAAAGATTTCAACTTCTTAAGGAGCTTGTCTAAACTACAAATCTACGCGAGTATTCCTATTCTCAATGATTTCAGCTAATTTTTGACTTGTATCTGAAATGCTATACTTGAAAAATAGAGTTATTGTCAATAAAAATAAGAGCTAACGCTAATTCCTTTCCAACTTAAGACAAGAGCTTGCCAATAGTCAAGGAAATTTCAAAGCTGCACCCGAGTTCCATAATTTCGTTCAAGAATTGTATCGAATACTAATCTTGAAATCAAAAAAATGAAATTCAAAAAAGCTAAAATTTATTCAACGTTAGTGCTGTGCGCATTATTTTCCAATAACCGCATTCAGTGCAGAATTGCACACAAATGGGGTCACAACCAACGAGAGTTATCCCCTCGTTCTGCTTAAGTGGATAACTGATAGTATGTGTTAGTTGTCCTTTTTTGTCTTATGAAATACATATCTAGACTGATAAATAGAGCTAATATATGATTGGTTATCAGAGTTTGACATTTTCCCATCAAATGAGAATGTCAGGGAATTTATTCGGTTCTTACAGTTTCTGTGAATCTCATATTATTGAGCTAAACTGCTTCAGGCTGATATAAAAATTCAAATGCGGTATAATTTTCAAATAGCTTGTACTAATCCTGCCCCTGCGTCTCGCTCACTTAGATGTAAAGGTCGAGCATTTTTCGTAAGAAGAGCTCTAATTTCAGTAGGTGTTTTGTTGGGGAAAGCTTCCATGTATTGTGCGGCTATTGCTGCTACAAAAGAGGTTGCCATACTCGTTCCATTTAGTTTTTTATACTGACTTTTCCCAACATAACTGCTTCGTATTGAAACACCCGGGCCAACCAGGTCTACATTTCCTCCATTGGGATTAATGCCAGCATTGGATCGATTGTACATTTCTTCAATTTGATTAACAGCACCAACGGACATAATTGAGGGACAATTTGCCGGTTCCGAAACAGGCAGGAGGCGTTGTAAATGGCGGTAACTGTCATTTCCTACAGCCGCGATAATTAAGGCGTTTTTTTTTGCGGCAGCTTGTGCGGCTTTTTCGAAAGAAGTTGAATAAACAACCCCTTTTCGTACACGGTTACCAAGTGAAATAGAAATTATCCGACATGCATTATTTAAGGCCCATTCTATCCCTTCAAAAACATATCGTGAATGTGCAGCGCCTGAATTTCTTAGTACTTTTCCTGAAAACAATTCAACGCCGGGGGAAACACCATAACGTTCGACATTTGCCGGTTTATTTTTGCCGACAATGATTCCGGCACAATGAGTTCCATGCCCATTACCATCTTCTTCAGTTTCGCCTTCAATAAAAGAATGGGCAGAAATTGATGTATCTGAAAAGTCTTGGTGGTCTAAATTAATACCTGTGTCTAAAATTCCAACGCGAACTCCTTTTCCGGTTAAAGATGAAGTTAGAGCATTTGTTTGCTCTAACCCCCACAAATCAGATGGATCTTCATTGTTTGAGTGGGTATGATTGGGACTATTTAATTGAATAAACTCTCCTTCGGGTTCAATAAAAGAGAGTGGACAGGTGTTTTTTGAAGTCAAAAAATAATTAAGCCGAGATAAGCTTGTGTTTAAATGTACTAGGCCTTGGTTTGGAAAAATAATTCCGTCATAAAATTTTAGGAGTTTGTCTACAGTAACTCCTGTTGATTTATAATGATCTAGGTTCGCCAAACGAAGACCTGCGTTTTTTGCATGTCGAATTAGATTCTTTATGGCAAGGTCACCATATACGCCTCCTATGTAGTTTTTAGGTCCTTCGTTCATTTGTCCTTTTATGATGGTGAAAGTGTACTAATATCTGCTACATCTGATACGAGTAAGGTTATATCATCTAATGTTAGTAAAGGAAGTGTATTATTACCATCAATGCTTGAATAAAATGTAATAGAATAGGTTAATTCACCTAAGTTTTGAATTGGCGTATTGTCTGTAAACCAATTTATAATACCTTCGTTTAATGCCTTAATTCCGGTACCTGTACCTTGCACATCTTCTTCTGAAAAAACAGTTGGTGAAATAAGGACTACAGGTAGTGTTATAGATTCACTTCCAGGTGTAAATGAATAGTTCACTAAAATCTTTAGTTTAACTGGAGTAACCTTTCCTTCAGGTGTAGACATTAAGTCGGACAACAGTTGTTTCAAATAGTCAATTAAATTATTTTTCCCGTTTTGCAAAGGGGGAAGAGGCAATTCGTCGGCGACTTTTACCGAAGGTGTGATTGGGTTATTAAATCGCCTAACTGGAGTCGAATAGATAAACTCAGGAGATGTTTCCAGTGGTGGATTTATGCCACTAAGTTCTGAGTTTCTTTCAACATAAAAGCCTGCCCAACCGTTTTGAATTTGTAGGACACTTAGGTTTTCAAAATGAACATCTCGATTTTTAAGTGCTTCACCAATTTCAAAAGTAAGGTAAACCTTTTCACCTTCTACTAATTTGTAGTATCGGAAAATAACTTGTTTATAATCCGCAGGGTTTGCATTTTTGGGGAGAGGTATAGGGCTTTCACAATTTATCGTTTCGCAAACATAAATAGCTACTTCATAGTCATCTATATGAACGACAGGGAAGTTGACATATGAAATAGGGTTTTCTTCTACTGTCGCCGACCAATTGGTAATTAAAACCTCAAATAAGTTGTCTGGATGATTCGGATTGATACCTGAAATTGAACCACGTTCGTTTAATTCAAATTCAACTTTTACAACATCAACAGATGGTGTTGCAGCAGCATTTGCGTCAGGCGTATATAAGTCTAGCCATGCCTTTGCCACAGCCGTTGTAAGGTCCTCATAAGAACCTAAAATTTTGGTCAGTTTATTTAGTTCTTCCTCTGAAATGTCGGCATTTACCTTTGGTAATTCCTCGTTGAAAGTGTTCATAAAGTCTGCGCTGACAAATTCGAATTGAGCAAGTGCTGAAAATAAAGCAAATTGTTTAGTGCTTAGAGCTTTCGTTTTTTCTAGGATTTTCCAATCTGCTGATTTCGCGTTGAAATATACTTCAAAATGATATGCATCCTGAGCTACAAATTCTGAGAGTGTGTAGTTAAATGAAAAATCGGAGAGTTTGGCCTCTTCAATTGATATTGTATTTTGACTGTCTGCCAGTTCAGATATGAAGGATTGGTTACCAAATGCCGGTAAGGTTGGGTATTGGCGAATCGGGACAGGAATATGTGTTATTACATCATCATTTGAATCTTGTATGGATAACGGAATAATAAATGTCAACCACTTTGATAAATCGAAATTTTCTAATTCTGAAGGTTTTTTTGTATCAGGAAGAGCTCCTAATGTAGTAATATCAAACTCCATGTGGTTAATTTGATAATTAACCGGCAATGGTATATTCGATTCTGATGTTGGGTTCTGTGTCGTAAATGTAAATGTCAGGTAGGTGTTTTGTTCGTCGGCTATGGATGGATTTAAGTCACGAATTGGAACTTTCCCGGTAGAAAATGAGTAGTTTTTTTCAGTTTCCTCATCCACAGGAGCGTCCACAAATGGTTTTCCGTACAAGTTTGGAGCTATTTGTTGGTTATCATCAGGATAAGGAGAATTAACATTGGTATTATATTGTATGACAGCATTAATATTATATCCATCCATAAGATTAATTAATAATTGTTGTCTTAATTTTTCACGAGCTACATCCCATCCTGTTTGTTGCATTTGTGAATCCTGAAGGATAGGAATGGTTTGAAGTCCGATAGCGTTTGCTAATGTTTCTTTTGAGGCTAATAATCCAGCTAAAATTCCTTGGTCGTTAGGGTTTCCATTTA
>JAKVAS010000124.1 GCA_022448165.1 Crocinitomicaceae bacterium
AAGCTATCCGAGCATTCCTCTTTTTGGATTTGTACCCGACTCTCAACGCTACTTTGATTTTCACCATGCTCCAAGCGATGTTTTTGAAAATGTAAACAAACGGGAACTAGAATTAGGATGCGCAGCAATTGCATCTATACTTTACCTATTAGATCGCTCACTTTAACAAAAGAAACTATTGACGTTTCAGATGTGAGAATCAATAATAGATATATACTACTTTAGGTAAAAGCTTTGGAATATTTATCGCCAAATCAAGCTATATCCTTAACATAGAATCGTAAAAGCTATAGCTTTTTCTTTTACACAGTACTACTCTAAGCAGTATATTAAAAACCTTATTTAATGCTTGATACAAAGCATTATTAAAAGCAAAAAAATCTCCATGACAATAATCATGGAGATTTTTTATTCAAGTATTCTTTTCGATTACTCCTTAATAAATTTAAGTATTTCAACGCCATCATTGTGATTTACCATTAGGAGATAAACACCCTTGGATAAGTCCGATACATTTACTTCTTTTGAAGAAGAGTCTAATACAGATACTACTCTTCCTCCAGCTGTCAAAATCTGAACAGAAGTTATATCTACGAAATTATTTAACCCATCTATTACAATAAATTCCTTTACTGGATTCGGATGAATACTTAAAAGGGTATTTTCAAGTTCCTCTAAAGACAAATGTGATTCAGTAAATTGACAAAATGACGTTGCCGTACATTCTCCCTGTGTTACTTGAAGTGAATAATTTCCAGATTGGGCAGGAACAAAAGTTGAATTAGTAGCTCCGGCCACAGGAGCATTACCAGCATTACAATGAATCCATTGATAAGAAGTTGCTGTTGTAGAATTCGCCGTAAGAACACCATTTGACACTGTAAATGATGGATCAGCAAGATTAACAGTAAGATTCAACGTCGCAGAAGAATCACAAGTGACTCCAACTGTATACGTACCACTAGTTGTATACGTCAGCCCATTGACAGGCCATAAATATGTATTACACGCAACAACATCTTCTACACTTGAATTTCCAGCTGGAGGTAAATCAAATGCTTCCAATTGATCAGTTCTATCATCTGGATCTCCTTGATCCGCCGAATAACCTAAACCACGATTAGCAAAAACCTCCCAGATCAAACATTCATTGGCTCCATTATAGAGCATTTCATCCGCTAATAGAATAGCATCTCTACCATCAACAAAACCTGGACTACATGCTTGCAATTTCAATCCATTAATCACCAAGTTCATCGCTATATTGTTTCCACCCGTTCCTGTGTATACATCTGAATCGTATCCGTATTGATCAATTAATGCCCAAGTTAAATCCCATAGCATAGAACACCAAACAAATCCAATTCCATGAGGTTGAGAAATTGATCCAACGTCATTCGTCGCATCATATGTAAAATCATTAATTGCAAAATCCGTACTGTAAGGAGCTGGACGAATACCATTTCCTGTTGTAGGCTCGTTTGTAGCAAATGTCCCGATCCCACGAACATCTTCCGCCTGATCCCCGGGCTCTATCGTCAACATTAATCCAAACCAATCGGACCATCCCTCTCCCATTTGCTCCTCATTAAACAAACAATTGGAATTATCTCCTCCACCTGTTAATCTTGTAGAAATTCCATGACCATATTCATGTGCTATAATTCCATTATCAAAATCACCATCTACTTCGTATGGTCCATTTTCACCTAGAGATCCATTAACGGTTCCTCCCGCTTCTATTTCCGAAATAATCGAAGCCCCCAGCGCTTGGGTAATCATTACTGCTGGAATCGTAATTCCTGGATCCGTCCCCCCCATTGAAATAGTTGGGCCTCCAGAGTTATTCACTACCAAAACAGCAACTGCCCCACTATTTTGAGCACGCATAATTTTCTCTCCGAATTGACAGTTTCCTCGAATCATTATCGCAATTTTCCCGTTCATTGAACCAGGAACCGCAAGATCTTCACAGGCATCATAATTTTCAGGTCCTACTCCATCATCAAAAATTGCAATATCAGCAGTCACTGGAATCACTGGCAAAGAAGCTCCAATAGTTCCAGGTACAGCTTCATAATCCCCTGCGAGTACAGAAGGACTATTAATTGTTAAGGGGGTTCCGAATCCACTCCCTGCTCCCCATAAAAACATTTGCATTCTTGGATTTGAGCCATCTGGTGGTGTTCCAAAGTTCGCATTATTGGTTCCTCCACCATCTTGTGCATCTGCATATACATAGTCACTCGCATTCCCTCCATGCCCATAATTATTCTGTTGGAAGTTACCACTAGCCTCATCAAATCCATATTGATACCATACATCATGCATGATATTGTTCATATAAAATAAGTTTGTAACAGAAACATCTAAATACCCCAAAGGCTCTTGATTGATATTTAGAGGAAAGTCAAAATTAATTCCACTCGTACCATCAGGTGAAAATCCAGGATTATCATTATCATCAATATCGTCTGAAGCATGAACATTATTTCCACGTGTAATAGTATACTCGTTTCCAGCAACCCCATTATCATCATGCCACCCAAAAGGAGAGGCGATAGGATCCGCAGGTCCAACAACCAAAGAACGTCCTCCATGACTTGGGCTTTCCGTTGGAATAGCAAAAACTCTATATTGATCTGTATTAGGAGGCGGTGGTGGTGGCATCAATAAAGTTGATTTAGACACCTCTACAGATGCACTACTTGATGACTCAGTTGCGTGTACATGCTCCTGGTGACTACCTTCATAATTACAACTAACAATCCAATCTACCTGATCTAATAGTTCTCCTGATTCAGCATCAAGTCTTACACTCCACCAATGATCTTTTGCCTTTGCATAAATACTCAAATCCCAAACTTTAAGCACTTTCTCATCCAACAGAAAATACATCTGTTTAACAGGAATTTCCTCTAAAGATTCTTGAGCAGAAAATATATAATCAAAATCACCCTCTTTTTCAGAAAGTTTTAACGACTCAAACCTTCCTTGCCCTAAGGATTCAGATGCCATTTGGATAGCATCCTTAGCAGAAATTAAACCATCTGAATTTTGAATTTTCCCAGATATATTAGCAATGAATGAATTACCAATCATTGTAATATTACCATCTTTGATTACAAAATTAGCCACTGCGTTATAAACAGGAACTCCAGCATACTTTTGCTGAATATACACATAAGTTAAATCCCGATAATCATGCTGATTGGTAATTATCCATTCCTGAATATCATCTTTTGTTAAATTTAAATTTTCTCGATTTTCTTCCAAAGAAGCCTCAATTTCTTTTCGAAAACTTTGAGAAAACGCAGAAAAGGAGAGCAGCCCCAAAATTAGTAGGCTGACAAAACGTGTCAATAGATTCATAAGTTGCAGTTTTTCTTATTAAACAGGAAAAGCGTTTCAAATTAACAACGAATTCTCCCAACATCACAGTTCTGTGCAATTTACTAAAGTTCTTTTAAATATAATAGATTAATTTTTCCTTTATCCAAGCATTTCTATTTTTCAACGACCCCTCGGTTAAAACTCACATTTAAAACTTATTAGACACAAAATATTCGGATGAAAAATCACCTATTTGCTTAAATTAGGTCCATTCAACCTTTCCGCACCTTGTTATGTAATAATATAAATTTTGAAGAAGGTACTTAAAGCTAAATCTCTATAAATTCGATTTTTTTTTACCCTACAAGGCTTTTTTCCTTTTAGAAGAACATAACCACTGAATGGTTGAATTCAAAGGGATTCAAAGCTTCCTATTGAAATTTAAAGGCAATCTGTTAATAAAATTCAAGCAGGAAAACAGTCGCTTATCTAAAATACACTATTTTTGTAGGCGAAATAAGAATTAATTCAATTCGATGCTCGAATGGATTAATTCGAAAAAAACCTATATGGCTCAAGACATATTTGACAAAATTAAAAAGAACAGAGGACCGCTTGGACAATATTCAAAAGGTGTTCATGGCTACTTTACATTTCCTAAACTGGAGGGAGAAGTTGGAAATAAAATGATCTTCCGAGGGAAAGAATGCTTAGTATGGTCAGTTAATAACTACCTAGGATTGGCAAATCATCCTGAAGTTCGTAAGGCTGATGCTGACGCATCTGCTGAATGGGGACTTGCCTACCCAATGGGATCAAGAATGATGACTGGTCAAACAAGTGAGCATGAAGCATTAGAGAATGAAATCTCTGACTTCATGCAAAAAGAAGACACTATTCTATTGAACTTTGGTTACCAAGGAATGGTTTCTGCTATCGATTCTGTTGTAGATCGTAATGACGTTATTGTTTACGATAGTGAATCTCACGCTTGTATCCTAGACGGAATGCGTTTGCACGCTGGAAAAAGATTTGTGTTCAAGCACAATGACATGGAAAGTTTTGACAAGCAAATGAGTCGTGCGACGAAAATTGCGGAAAAATCAGACGGTGGAATTCTTGTTATTACTGAAGGTGTATTCGGTATGGCTGGAGATCAAGGTAAATTGAAAGAAATAATCGAATTCCGTAAGTCTGGTAAATACCAATTTAGAATTTTTGTTGATGATGCTCACGGATTTGGTACAGTAGGAAAAACTGGACAGGGTGCGGGTGAAGAGCAAGGAGTTCATGATGAAATAGATATTTTATTCGGAACGTTTGCAAAATCAATGGCTTCAATTGGTGCATTTATCTGTGCTGAAGAAAACATCATTGAGTTTTTACGTTACAACATGCGTTCTCAAGTCTTTGCTAAGTCATTACCAATGCCTTTGGTTGTAGGTGCTCGTAAGCGATTAGAGTTACTTCGTACTCAACCTGAGCACAAGGAACGTCTATGGAAAATTGCTTCTACTTTACAAAACGGGTTAGTTGATTCTGGTTTTGATATCGGAGTTACGAACTCATGTGTTACACCGGTTTTCCTTCAAGGAAACTTAGCTGAAGCAACAAATTTAACATTCGATCTTAGAGAAAATTACAACATTTTCTGTTCTATTGTAATTTACCCCGTGGTACCTAAAGATGTTATCATGCTTCGTTTGATTCCTACAGCAGCTCATACGCTAGAAGATGTTCAATATACAATCGATACATTCGTTACTGTAAAAGAAAAGTTAGATCAGGGAGAATATAAATCTGAAGAAATGGCAACTGTCGAAGTAGACAAGTAAACCATCATAAACATTAAGAAAAAGCCACCTGTTCTCAGGTGGCTTTTTTTCGTTCAATAAATACGTTTTTTAATCAAAGCATTTAAATTACTTCCAAAACGTAATTTTAACTCAGTACGTCAGTCTCATTATCACAATATATGGTGACTTTCTTTTGGAGTCAGATCATTCCTTCTCTCCACTCAACTAGCGCAATACATATAAATGCGATTCAAATATTTCCAGGGAATTTTCAGACACAATTATGGCCCTATTAATAAACTACTAACCTCCTACTGATTCCGTCATCGAACTCATTCTTAATTACGATAATATAATCCCCTGATTCAAAATTTTTCAAAGGCAAAACTAATCGATTATACCCATCAGACAATTCAAGTTTAATCCTTTCAACTTCTTCTCCATTTTTGTTCTTAATCGTCATTACACCTTTTGAATTAATCAATGATTCATAAGTAATACCAATAGATCTATTTGGCTTTTTAGGATCAGGAATGAGCTTTAAATTTGATAAAACTGGTTGATTAACACTGAACGAATCCAACACTTCGGAATCTCCATTGACATCTACCCTTCGAATTCGAAATATTTCGGACACCGCCTCAGGTAAGTTTATTTCAGAAATTTCGTACGTATGTCGGTCTTTATGGTCACCTATAGATTCCGTCCTAGTAACTTTTGACCAAGAAGTTCCTTCACCTGTTGATTTTTCAATAATAAAATGATGTCCATTTTTTTCAGCAGCAACATCCCAAGAAAAATGAATAATACGTGCTGATACGATCGCTTGCATTTTAATGAAATCAATTGATGACACTTCTGAACTATCATTATAGACCCTATAACTAGAAACAAAAGCATACGAAACGGAAGACATTAGTAATGTTGCAAATAAAAAACTAATGAACTTCATACGTTGATTTAATGAATTAAAAACTCTCCTAATGAAGATAGGAAATTTATCATTTAATTTGCACCAAAAATTATTTTTTTTGTAATAAAGACTCCCCCCTGAAAAAACAAGTTATTCCGAAAATGCTAAAGCCCATACCCGTTCGGGTTTTTGTCCTTAATCTTCACAAGCTCATCTACAACATACTGACCATCTTCATTTTCATACGAGTCCCCCCTCCAAGGAAGAGGGTTGTTAAACTGGGAATAATGCAACTTAAGTTCCATCCCTTGTGACTCCATCAACTTATCGGCTAATTCTTCATCAGTTACCGAAAAATGAAACATATTGGAAGAAACCCCAGAAACAGACTGTTTAAATTTAATTCCCGGAAGAACCATTTCACCTTCATAGGTTTTAAAAAATGTTCCTTTCTTTGAAAACTTATAAAGAATACCAACACGAGTACCTTCACTGTAAACAAAGTAATACCTAAAGTATACAACGAATGATACTGTGAGCAACATTACTGCTATCATGACCCAAAGCCATCTCTTTCGTTTTATTGATGTTATCATAGATTTCAAAGACATGTTTTAAAAGTACAATTATTTAATTGCATCGATACATTCTATCAATTTATTCAACTCTTTCTTTGTGTTTTCAGCATGAATACAAATTCGAAGACATTCATTTCCAATCATAACTGTAGGCGGATAAATTGCTTTCACAGCGATTCCTTTAGAAGTCAACCGTTCCTCTAATATTCGAAGGTCATCTACCGTATCAACAGACAATATTTGAATTGGAGAATTCCACTCAGACCTAAACTCTCTTTGATCTAGTTTCGATCGAAAAAACTGTAAGTTTTCTTGTAATTTTCTTCGTTGACCATCAATCTCAGAAAACTCTACCGCATTCAAAGCATGTATGAAACTAGCCTCAGGAAGAGCAGTTGTATAAATAAATGACCTAGCAAAATTTAAAAGGTATGTACGATAATCTTCATTACATAAAACAATAGCACCATGAGCACCATAAGCCTTTCCAAAGGTTACCAATCGAATATCCACCAATTCACATACCCCCAACGCATGCGCAATTCCCTTGCCCCTCAGACCAAACACTCCGGCAGAATGAGCTTCATCCAAAATAACAGAAGCTCCATACTTCCTAGACTCTTGAACAATCTTTCTTAAAGGACTGATATCACCGTCCATTGAATATAATCCCTCAATTGAAACATATATTTTGCATCCCTTGAAGCGTTCTAATAAACGCTTTAAATCTTCCACATCGTTATGCTTGAAGGAGTATTTTTTCGCTAAACTTAATCTTATTCCATCGCGAACACTGGCATGAATTAATTCATCATAAAGTATTACATCTCCTCTTTGCGGAATTGAGCTAAAGACACCAATATTTGCATCATATCCTGAATTAAAAAACAAACCTGATTCTGAATTGAAAAAGGTAGCCAACTTCCCTTCTACAAAAGAACGCAAATCCGAATTCCCAGAAATTAATCTTGATCCTGTTGCCCCAATAATACTTTTCGACTCATGAGTAATAAGCTGACTTAGGTTCAGGTAATCATTCGAAATAAAATCAATCATTCCTTCAAACGAAGAAAGGGAACGTAATGTTCCCTTTTCTTTCCTTTCCTGTAATTTCTTATGTAATTTCGAATCCAAAAGATACTATTCGTTCACAACAATAACCTTTCTTGGTTGAAAATTCTTATCTCTGATTTTCAATCTAGCTGCCGCTAATTCTTCTGCTCGAGCTTTTTCTTTTCTCTTTCTTTCTTCTATTATTGGATCTGCCTGTGTTACAGGTTTTTCTCCATCAGCAAATGCTTTTTTAGGAATTAATCCAAGAATTTTAAACATTTCCATATCCTCATTATACTCAGGATTTGGCGTTGTTAATAACTTATCACCTGCAAAGATAGAACTTGCTCCAGCCATAAAACAAAGAGCCTGTCCCTCCATACTCATTTTAGTTCTACCTGCGGACAATCGCACCACAGACTGAGGGAATGCAATTCTTGTTGTTGCAACCATTCGAATCATTTCCCACTGCTCAATAGGCTTCTGATCCTCCATAGGAGTCCCTTCCACGGCTACCAACGCATTAATCGGAATTGATTCTGGTGG
>JAKVAS010000125.1 GCA_022448165.1 Crocinitomicaceae bacterium
GCACGGATGAATGAACTTGGTGATCCAAAATTACAGCATCCTCCTCGCCTACCAATACTGGAATAGCAGCAAGATGTCCTAAAGTCGTAGTTGGCGTCACAACACATGGTCGCCTGAAAATTAGACGTAAGTTTTGTTCAAGCTCTTGATATAGAGGGCAAGACATATATGCTCTGGAAATTGAAAATTGTGTGCCAAAATTTTGAACAGCATTAATAGATCCGTTAATCAAACGTTCATCGAATTCTAAACCTAAATAACTGCATGATCCAAAATGAGTGGTCGGACGTTCTCGTAGATTCAAAACATTTCCTTTAATTTGATCATTTTTAGGATAGAGGTGTGTAATTTTCTTTGGGGCTAAAAAATCGATTATGTCGAGTGTAGCGTTTTGTTTTGTAGTGTTTATCATGGGAGTGAATTTGATACTCAAAATTCACTATATTAGCACGGATAATCAAGGGATTAAAAACCTGTTTTAATGTATATTTGTATAGGTATAAATACGTAGACTAGAATGGCGGTGAATGAAAAAATAGAAACTGAATACATCAGCTTTCACTTGTTGGAAGGTGTTCTTACGGCTACTTATAAGCCATCTGTCATAACATTATCTGTGGCTAAAGAGGTGGTGCGAATAAGAAAGGAATACTGTAAAAACAAAACGTATCCGCATCTTGTAATGGATTATGGTATCGCGAAAATAAACAAAGATGCTCGTGATTATTTGTCCTCTGATGAGGGTACAGAGGGGATTGCAGCAGCTGGATTGATTACCAATTCTGTATTTAAACGAACAATGGTTAACTTTTTTTTAAAAGTAACTCGACCTAAAATTCCTGTAAAAATGTTTTCTGGACCGGAGGAAGCCAGAGAGTGGTTACAAAAGTGGGTTAGGGAGTAATTTTAGTTACTTTATTCAAAGATAATCGATAAAATCAGTCTTTATATCTACTAAAAATTGCTACTTTAACTTTGATGAATGATCAACGTTTAATAGCAGTAAGTAATCTCTTAGTACAGTATTCTCTCGGTAACTTTAATAATCACGACATTGAACTATCTGAGGAACTAGACGAGATTGATTCAATAATTTCGGGTGTAAATATGCTCGGTGAAGAACTAGAGGCTACTACGGTTTCTCGCGATTTCTTTGCGAACATCTATAATACAGTTTCAAATATTTTAATTGTTACGAATGCGGAGGGGAAAATTGTAGATGTTAACGCTATTACCCTTGAGTTATTCGGATATACAGAGTTTGAATTAATGAGTATGAGGATTTCAGAATTAGTTTGTTCTGAAAACATAGAGACTATTAAACGTATTTCAGCTGGAGTCACTGAGGACTTTTCCGCAGAAGTTGATTTTCTCACTCGTGATAACCGACAATTACCCACCGCCTCCCAATGGTCGGTTCTTAAAAATAAAGATGGAGAAAAAAATGGGCTTTTGGTTGTTGCAGAGGATATTACCGAAAAGAAAAACAAGGAACGTGAAATATTACGTAACATCACTGAAACACAGGAGAATGAGCGTGCTAGAGTTGCTGATGATTTGCATGATTCGCTTGGACAAGAGTTATCAAGTATTCGCCTAATGTTGTCGGGAATTTCTGGACAGGTTAAAGAAGATTCAGTTGTTAGTTCTCGGCTTGACATCTGTCTTGAATTACTTGATTCTTCGCTAGAAAATATTCGAGCAATTTGTTTTGATTTAATTCCAAGTGCCTTAAGTCAAGGGGAATTAATTGTGGCTTTGGAACAAATTATAAGAAAACTTAACAAAGAAGGCGGAATAAACTATATTTTTACATCCTATATTAATGATCTATCGCTGGACAAGGATAAACAAGTAGCAATCTACCGAGTTTTCCAAGAATTTGTGCATAATTCAGCAAAACATTCAAAATGTAATTCGATTAAACTTGAAGTTTTCGAGGAAAATGAAGAGTTAGTATTCAGCATGGCCGATGATGGTTGTGGGTTCAATATGGAAATTGGTGGTGAGTTTTCAGGAAGAGGACTTTCTACTATGGTTTCAAGAATTCATGCGCTGAATGGGAGGATGGATTTTATAAGTGAAGTTGGTAAGGGGACACAAGCTATAATTAGATTTAAAATGAAATAATAAATGGATACTATAAGGATTTTATTGGTGGATGACCATGATGTCGTTCGACAAGGACTAATCTTTATTCTTCAGGGAGAGGATTCTTTTTTCTGTGATATTACTGAGGCAGCTTCTCCTGCGGTTTGCCATGAAGCTTTTGACCAAAATGAATTTGATGTTGTTTTAATGGATGTGAATTTGGGCTCAGCGAGTGGTATTACACTTACGAAAGAATTATTAATCAAAAAACCGGATTTAAAAGTAATAGCATTAACAACGCATGATGAAGAGTATATTATCCGTCAAATGGTTAGTGCAGGTGCAGTTGGTTATTTGTTAAAGAATACGGGAGGAGAGGAATTGACTCGAGCTATTCGAACGGTTCTTAATGGAGAGAAGTATTACAGTAATCGTGTTGCTTTAACATTGTTGCAAGAGCGATCTGTGAAACCAGAGGATAATACAGCGACGTTAGCTAAATCACTTAGTTGTAGAGAGGTTGAGATTCTTCAGTTAATTGTTTCTGAAATGACCAATGAGGAAATTGCGGAAAAATTATTCATTAGTAAAAGAACTGTGGATGGTCATCGTCAAAAACTAATAGGAAAACTGGGAGTAAGAAATACGGCAGGTCTTGTCAAATTTGCAATAAAAGCAGATTTGTAAACAATTGGTTTCTTCTTGTTTGTATTTGAGTCTATCAGAACATTGTCTTAATTTAGATTCATGAATAGAAGATCTTTTATCCCCTTATTTGGAACCGCGCTTGTCGGAGTTTCATGTCTTTCCCTAAATGATGATGTAAAAGATCAGGCTTATCGTACAACTAAAATTTTACCCAATCGTTTAAAGAAAGGTGATACAATTGGTATTGCAGCATCTGCCGGACCAATTCGTTCAAAGAAAGAGGTTGCTAACTTTCAAAGAGAATTAGAATTATTGGGGTATAAAACTAAGTTGGGAAAAAATATTTATGGACAGGAAGGATACTTTTCTGCGGATGACGTATCAAGGGCTGAGGAGTTTATGGAGTTAATCCAAGATGATGAAGTAGACGCCATTTTTTTTATTCGGGGAGGTTGGGGTTGCGCTCGTCTTCTAGAGCTGCTAGATTTTGAACAAATAAGAATGAATCCTAAGATCATTATGGGGTTTAGTGATATTACAACACTTCTAAATGCAATTTCTTGTAAAACGGGGATTATTACCTTTCACGGACCAGGAGGGAATTCTACGTGGAACGATTATAGTATTACATATATTAAAAACTTATTGGAGAAAGGGGAGAAGATATTGTATCAAAATAGTTCTACTGATTTAGTAATAAAAACATATAAGTCAGGAAATGCTATTGGGGAGCTTTATGGAGGAAACTTATCGGTGATTTCGGGGTTAATTGGATCTAAATATCTTCCAGATTGGAAGGGTAAAATTCTTTTTTTAGAGGATGTTGGCGAGGAACCGTATCGAATTGATCGCATGTTGACTCATTTAAGATTGTCAGGTGTTTTTGATAAGCTCAATGGGATAGTGCTAGGGAATTTTAGGAAATGCACACCAGATGAGCCTAATCGGTCTTTTACTTTAGAGGAAGTTTTTGAACAACATTTTAGCGTTTCATCTATTCCTGTTTTTTATGGTTCCCAAATAGGGCATACAAGGAACAAGTTTACGGTTCCAATCGGTTCTAGGGTCGAAATAAATGCGGGGCTAGGTACAATTCAACTATTGGATGTGGTCGTAAACTGATTATTTGTGTTTGAATGTTAGTAGGCGGATTTCATGTTTGAGATTATGTTTGGCATCTGCAAGTTTGAAGATTGGAATGTAATTTCCTCCTCCTAAAGTTGCCGCTTCAACCATTTTTTCTTCATCGACTGATTTGTTTTTTATCCCGACAACTGACATGGTGATTCCTTTGCGTCGGTATTTCTTTACGTATTTTTTGTAATCTTTTGAATTGCGATTAAATGCTCCATCAGTGATGACAATTACATGGTTTGCGCCGCCGATAATTTCTCCACGTTTTGCTTGTTTGAAGCCAAGTTTTATTCCACTACCTCCTGATGTGTAGCCAAATGCTTTCAAATCACCAACTTCTTTTTTGATAGCTTCTTTGTCAGCGCCAGAAGTTGGTTTTAACAATACTCGTGCGTCTGAAGCATAGGTAACAATTCCAATTTTATCTTGCGGGCGAATCATGTCTGTTAATTGAAACAGTGCATATTTCATTAATTCAATCTTGTCCACTTGCTTCATTGAAGATGAAACATCCAGCACGAAAACTACATTAACGGGATTGAAATATTCTTCGTCAAAATTATTAGGGTCTAGTTCAGCAAAGGCTGGTGGGGCTTCTTGAAGTAAAGTAGAGTCGATTTCTTCCGCAAGTTGATTGTCTAATTGCTCATTTATTTCAATGATAGTTTCTTCTGATGTTTCGGGAGGTGTAATAGCGACAACTGCTGTGTCTTCAATTGGGATGATTGGGTTTTCAATGATTGGATCTTTTTCTAGTTCAATTATGATGTAATTGCGTTTGAAGTTGATGTATGCTCCAAGTTCAGCTGGTTTGTACGCATTGTGAGTTGCATAGAAATAGCTTAATCCTAATGTTGATTCTTCTTTTATTTTTCCTTTTTTGTCAGTTTCATTTACCCAAATCGGACGTCCACTTTGAATCATGGTCACCTTAGATTTACTCAAGGTTTCACGTGTCTCTTTGTCTACTGTTACAACCGTTAAATCAAAATTATTAGGGTTTTTACCACCAGGTCGATCGGAGAAGTTGGGGCAAGAAGTAAAGCTCCCAGAGCCATTATTAACTACTTCGGTCAAGTTACCTGTCAGTTTGATTACTGTTGGCTCCCCTTTATCGCTGGTGAAAATATTGACGTTGTATGAAAATCGCCCCTTTTTCTTTGGGTTTACTTGTAAACGAATTATTGTAGTACTGTCTTTTTCAATGATTTGTTTTGAGGTTATGTAAATGACTTCAAAAGGTTTTTTTACGCTTAATACCCACTCTTGTTTATCTCCTGTATTTTTTAGAGTCAAGTCTACATAGCGTGGTGAATATGGTTCAAGTTCTCCAAAATCATGTTTTGTTGTATTAAAACTGATTTGCGCGTTTGTGTTAAACGCAAAAAAAAGAATAAATAAGAGGATCTGTTGTGTCATACTTGAAAGTTAACCAAAAAACGGACCGAGGTTGAAAGTGTTACAGTTTAACGTACACAGAATGACAATAGTGCGTCTAAAAAATCACCGGGAGATTCGGCGTGAACCCAATGTCCAGCGTTTTCAATAGTTTCAAATTCAGAATCTGGAAACTGTTCTTCAATGGTTGGAATGTCTATGTCTTCAATGTAATTTGAGAGGGCTCCACGAATGAATAATGTTGGGGTTAAAACTTCTCCTTCTGGGAGGGCTCCGAGGATTTCAGGCATTTTTTCTTCTAATACACGCGTATTCATTCTCCAAGCTAGTTTTCCTTTTTCTTTCCAATATAGATTTTTTAATAGAAATTGTTTTATTCCTTCAGATTCTATATGAGAACTCATTTGCTCTTCAGCCTGACGACGGGCTTTAATTGAAGGTAGGTCTACAGCGTGAATTCCTGCTAAAATATGTTGGTGATGCATTGGGTAAGATTTTATACCCATGTCAACAATTACAAGTTTATCCAGAAGTTCTTCATGCTTTTGAGCAAACTGCATTGCGGCTTTCCCGCCCATCGAATGTCCTACAAGAATGAGGTCTTCTAAATCTAAATCTTGGCATAGTTCATAAACGTCTGAAGCCATTATTTCATAAGAAAAGTCATCACTCCAGTCGGAATGGCCATGGTTTCTTAAATCAACAAGAATTACTCGATAGTATTCTGCAAGTTTTTTTGCGTGAGATTGCCAGTTGTCAGAAAAACCAAATAACCCATGTAAAATCATCAACGGCTTTCCTTCTCCTAATTCTCGGTAATGAAGTTTCATTTAAATACTTTTTGTAAAAGTAGTCACTTTGTATTTTACGACAATAAAAGATTTTGTTGAATGAATAGTACTTTTCATTTCAATTAGAGAATAGAAGAATGAAAAGAGATACCAAAGATTTACTGAGGAATTTTATCCTAATTTAATTGAATAAAAAGTCTGAAAAAACTTTTAATATATTGGGAATTTCAATTCCAGATGAAGAGCTCATTTCAACATTCGTTTGGTCTGAATTATTAGTGTTCGTTTCTTCAGATGCTTCATGGAGTTCTTCTAATTCAGTAGATTCTGTTGATCCAACCGTAAATTGATTGTCATTTATGGTAGAAACTAATTTAATTAGTTCTTCTTCTGAGATGGCTTCATTGTCATAAGCTACAGTTGCTACATTTGTTTTACGACCTTCTTTGAAATCAAATTCACAGTTAGAAACTCCACCAGTGGCTGTTAACTCTTTTCGAATACTCGCACCACATCCCATTTGACAAACCATTCCGTCAATTTCTATCGTTGCAACACTATTTGGGATAACCGCAATACTAGTTGAGTGCTCCGTGTTATCAGAAGAAGTGTTTTTAGGTGATTCACTACATGCTACAAGTAATCCGACAATGGTAAAACTGAAAATGATCTTTTTCATAACAACTGAATTTGAAGTACAAAAATACGTCAAAAGTACTTTCTATAGTAAGAAAATATGTTAATTATTTGAATAAATGGTATTTTCCGAATTAAAGTCTGCGGTAATGTATCTATCTTGATATTAGTGAATTACCTGTCATTTCTTTTGGCTTTTCTATGTTAAGCCGATCTAAAATAGTTGGAGCTACGTCGGCAAGAATGCCATGATCCAATTTTATATTTTCTTCCGTAACCATAACTATTGGTACAGGGTTTAACGAATGAGCTGTATTTGGAGAACCGTCTGGATTTACAATATAATCCGCATTTCCGTGGTCTGCAATTACGATGAATTCATAATCGTTTTCTTGTCCAGCTTCTACAACTGATTGTAGGCAGTTGTCTATGGTTTCAACGGCTTTTACCACGGCATCATATATTCCGGTATGGCCAACCATATCCGGATTCGCAAAATTTAAACAAATAAAGTTAGGTTGATTGTTTTTTATATCGGAAACAATAGAGTCTCTCACTTCGAAGGCACTCATTTCTGGCTGAAGATCATAAGTAGCGACTTTCGGTGAGTTAACGAGTATTCTATGTTCTCCTTCAAACTCCCGCTCTCTTCCCCCGCTGAAAAAGAAGGTAACGTGAGGATATTTTTCTGTTTCGGCAATTCTTACTTGGGTAGCTCCTGCTGAAGAAATTACTTCCCCCAAAGTATTTGTCAGGTTTTCTTTTTCAAATACTACGTTAACATTGGAATATGTATTGTCATAATTCGTCATTGTGTAGTAGTCGAGAGCTAATTTTTTCATTCCAAATTCTGAAAAATTCTTTTGCGTTAAAGCAGTTGAAATTTCTCTTGGTCGATCTGTACGAAAGTTGAAACAAATTACTACGTCTCCTTCTTCAATGATTCCAATCGGGGCACCATTTTCGGTAAGAACCATTGGCTCAATAAATTCATCAGTTATGCCACTGTCATATGATGCTTGAATGGCATCTGTGCTTGATTGAATCGGTGTGCCTTTTCCTTTTACAATTAGGTCATAAGCTTTTTTTATGCGTTCCCATCGGTTATCTCGATCCATTGCGTAATATCGACCAATTATTGACGCGATTTTAACCGAAGTTCCTTCTATTTCCTTCTCAAGAGAAGATATGAAGCTTTTTCCGCTTTGTGGATCACAATCTCGTCCATCTGTGAAAGCATGAATGAATGTGTTTTTGATTCCATACGAATTAGCCATTTTACATAGGGCATGCAAATGATCTTGAGAACTATGAACACCTCCATTCGAAACGAGTCCCATAAAATGAATACGACTATTCTTTTGTGCTTGATTAAAAGCAGATTTTAGGGTGGGGTTCTTGAAAAAATCTCCTTCTTTGATAGACTTGTTAATCCGAGTTAGTTCCTGATAGACAATTCGTCCGGCTCCAATATTTAAATGACCGACTTCAGAATTTCCCATTTGTCCATTAGGTAAACCAACGTTTTCCCCGCTTGTAAGTAACGTGGCATTTGGATACTCTGACATGATTTTGTCCATGAAAGGAGTTGACGCATTATATATCGCATCT
>JAKVAS010000126.1 GCA_022448165.1 Crocinitomicaceae bacterium
CCAATTCTTTCAAAAGGCTCTAATCCAATTTTATTCCCAGGCATCTCAAGGCTAACACCTTTTATCCTATCCATTGCAAATGTATCTACACCATTTGTATCTATAATAGGAGCCAATGTCTCGGCAGAACTTGCGGAACACCCACCTATAAAAAGTGATAGTCCAACACAAAAAAGAATTAGTAAATATTGATACATCATTCTTGAGTTTTAGTTATTCAATAACACCGCGAAAATACAAATCAATCACAACTGATAAACATCACCGTCTTCAACGTAACTACAATTTTCAAAATAAGGCTTGGCTTCCATCACATGCTGCTTCCCATTGTCATACCTAGCACTTAAATGCCCCATAATAAGCCGCTTAACATTTGCCATTTTAGCAATTTGCCCTGCATGCTTTGCCGTCGAATGCTTTGTAATCTTTGCCCTATCAAGCATTTCTTCAGTAAATGTCGCCTCGTGATATAATAAATCTACCTCTTTAATATACTCAACAACATCTTCACTGTAAGCCGTATCCGAGCAAAAAGCATAAGAACTGGGTGGTGCGGAAGGAATCGTATAATCTTCAAAAAGAAAAGTTCTTCCTTCATCATCAACAACATCTTCTCCTTTTTTTAACCTGTGATAATGAGCAATCTTTACACCATCACGCTTGGCCTTTTCCACCAATAATTTTCTTTCTTTTTGTTTTTGTAAGATTTTAAATCCACTTGTTGGAATTTTATGACGAAGAGGAAAGTAATGAATACTGATCTTCTCATCTGACATCAACTCTCCAAAAGATCCTTTTTCAAGTTCAGTGACATTTACATCAAAAGACAATCTAGACCCAGCAGCTTCCAATTGAACTTCAATAATTTGCTTTAGCCCTACTGGTCCGAATACTTTAATTTCTTGAGTTCTTCCTAACAAATGCATTGTACTTAACAGACCAACCAATCCAAAGTAATGATCTCCATGAAGATGTGATATTAGAATGTACTGGATTTTTTGAAACTTCATCCCCAGTTTCCTCAACTGCATTTGTGTTCCTTCACCGCAATCGATCAAAATTATACGACCATTGCACTCAATATATTGTCCTGTTGGATTTCTTCTAGAGGTGGGAACCGCAGAGCCACTTCCTAATATTGTAATGGCAAAATTCACACTGACATTACTTCAAGGGCCTCATTTTTGTCTTCAGCAATTGTAAGTACTTTGTCCAATTGTGCAATTTTGATTAGCTTCTGAACATTTGATTGCAATCCACAAAGCGCAAATTTACCGTTCGTATCCTTGCAAAGACGGTTTGCCATAAGAATAGCGCTTAAACCCGATGAGTCACAATACTTCGTTTTCGACATGTCAATAATGATATTATTAATACTTCCTTTGCTTAAAAGTGATAGCTCAGCTTTTAAACCTGTTACGTTCGATGCATTCAATCGATCGACATTTGTCTGAATTGTTACGGTATTGTCTTCCTGTTTTACGGTAAAGTCCATTTATAAGGCTGTTTCCTTCAAATGTAACAAAATTTATTGGCGTTTAATCTTTGCTGCCAACAAATAGATTACTGCCATGCGAACTGCGACACCATTCTCAACTTGATCTAAAATAATTGCTTGATCGGAGTCAGCAACATCACTAGTAATCTCCACCCCTCTATTAATGGGGCCTGGGTGCATTACTACAATTTCCTTATTCAGTCCATCCAATATCTCTTTAGTAAGACCGTACTGCATTGAGTATTCTCTTAAAGAAGGGAAATATTTAATGTCTTGTCTCTCTAATTGAATTCGTAGCATATTCGCCACGTCACACCATTGAAGTGCGCGCTCCAGATTATGCTCTACTTTTACATCTAATTCATGAATATACTTCGGGATCAATGTAGTAGGACCACATACCATGACCTCTGCACCTTGTTTCTGAAGTGCATAAATATTTGAAAGAGCTACTCTAGAGTGCAAAATATCTCCAACAATAACTACTTTTTTCCCTTTTACGGATCCTAAACGCTCACGAATTGAATATGAATCAAGTAATGCCTGCGTAGGATGCTCATGAGTTCCGTCTCCAGCATTCACAACATTCGCTTCTACTCTTTCAGACAAGAACTTTGCCGCGCCTGGATTTGGGTGTCGTATTACAACCATATCCACTTTCATAGAAAGGATATTGTTCACCGTATCCACCAATGTTTCTCCTTTTTTTACTGAGCTACTAGCTGCTGAAAAATTCACAACATCCGCTGAAAGCCTTTTTTCAGCTAACTCAAATGAAAGCCTTGTTCTTGTAGAATTTTCAAAAAATAAATTGGCAATGGTTACATCACGAAGTGATGGAACCTTCTTGATTGGGCGATTGATAACCTCTTTAAAACTGTCGGCCGTTTTAAAAATTAACTCAATATCATTTCGAGTTAAATCTTTTATACCCACAAGGTGATCTACGCTTAAACTATCCATTCGTATCTGGTGTAAAAAGTACAACTTTATCTTCTCCTTCTATTTCTTCCCACTCAACAGAAACTCGCTCTGAAATCAATGTATCAACCGTTTTCCCCACATAATCAGCTTGAATCGGTAAATCTCTTTTAAATCTGCGATCAATAAAAGACAACAATTCAACTTTAGCCGGACGCCCATATGCTAACAACGCATCTAACCCAGAACGAATCGTTCTTCCAGTAAACAATACATCGTCCATTAAAACAACACTTTTATTTTCAATAACGAAATCAATATTCGTTGCACTCGGAATTAATGGGATATCTCTTCTTCGAAAATCATCCCGATAAAAAGTAATATCCAAATTCCCGCATACAACCTCCTCTCCCAAAATCTCTTCCAGTCGAGCTTTAATACGCGTTAATACATGAATCCCTTTTGGCTGTAAACCAATTAGAACTGTGTTTGAAAAATCGTTGTGGGTTTCTATAAGTTGATAGCAAAGCCGATTAATTGTCAGTTCGAAATGTTTTGTGTTAAGAATGACTTGCTTTTCCATCAGGACAAAGATAATTGAAATTCGTTTTGATGGAAGCGTTTCTACGATTTATCCTATCAAAAAAAATAACACCTATATATTTCACTGATTTATAGGGTGTTTTTACTAATCGAAATCCGTTAAATCAAAACTACTCCCGATCACTCAATCAATAATACAGTTCAAGTTATTTTTTAAAATCAAGTTGCCAAACTTCGTATCTTTCTACTGTAGTTAGGTTAGTAGAATTGAAAACTTTCTCTAAAAAGTTTTCATTTGTTTTTGGTTTAGACTGTCTGGTTTCACATATTCATTTTTCTATCGGAATTATTGGTTGACTTCGATTTTTTTGTGAAATCAGACATTCTTTTTTAGTTACCACCTTTCTTTCGAACCCGATAACCTTCTTTTTCTAAAATCTCCGCTACTTTATCTTTAAACTTTCCTTGAATTAAGATTTTTCCATCTTTGGAACTACCACCTACCCCACATTTACTTTTTAGCAATTTCGCGAGATCTTTTAAATCATCTGTCCCACCAACAAACCCCTCAACCAAAGTGATTTCTTTCCCTGCTCTTTGTTTCCGATCAATCGATACATACAACAATTGATCTCCTGGAGCTAGAGTCTCCTGCATTTCATCTTCCTCATAGTTAAATTCAAAATCAGGATTGGTTGAATAAACTATATCTTTTCTATTCTTCTTACTCATGGATATGCTTAATATATTGAACTTACAAAATTCATTGTAAAGATAGCGCTTCTCATAAAAAGCCTCTGTTTTTAGATTACTTTTATACGTGATGGTATATTCTTAAGTGAATTACATGAAGTTTATATTGCTTAAGCATCCCCAGCAAAGAGAACTGTAGCTAAACAAGGCAACCAAATATTTCAACAAAAATTCAAAGAAGTACTCGGTTTATACTTTAATGGTCAATTCAATTGGGCCATACGACAATTTCGAAAATGATGGGCAAAGTTCAGTTTGGAATAAAAAGGAAAATGAATCTATAAATTAGACTCAGAAGAAGAGGTAGCGTTAATTTTGAACTAAAAACTAAGTAGTCGATTGTATTTAATACATAGTTAATGTTCTTAAAGTTTCGGACATTTTTTACAGTGAATTCCCTTCTTTTTAAATTTTTTGCAACACTTTTTTTTCTTGCATTCAATATTGCATACAAACCCAAATTGAATTGGATTATCACTTAAACTTTGTTGGCACTGACGTTTCTGCATCTATTTAGACTAATTCTAAACAAAGATAGGATTATTTTTAAAAATGTCAAAAAAACACCTCTTGAATTATACGATAAGTATTTGAGTGAGCTTCAATAATTAATTTCACATCAGAGCTGTATCCTCCTCCCATCGTACAAACCAACGGAATCCCTATTTCTTTAACTTTGTTAATTACTAATTGATCTCTCAACTTACACCCCGCTATGCTCATTCCTAATCTGCCTAATTTATCCGTAGACAACACATCGACACCAGACTGAAAAAAAACAAAATCAGGAACAAACGTTAAAAGAATATAATCCAAATTCCTCTCCAATAAATCCATATATGTATCATCATTAGTTCCATCATTTAATTCAATATCAAGATCTGATGATTCCTTTTTTAACGGATAGTTATTTCTTCCATGCATACTAAAAGTAAACACTCTTTGTTCGTCTTTGAAAATCTCCGCAGTTCCATTTCCTTGATGTACATCCAAATCAATAATCAAGATTCTTGATGCCTTACCTTCATCTAACAACCATTTAGCAGCAACAGCTTGATCATTCATCAAACAAAACCCCTCACCTCTATTAGTAAACGCATGATGCGTTCCTCCAGCAATATTCATTGCGGCTCCACAAGACAATGCATATTCCGCACACATCCGTGTTCCCTCCACAATACGTGATTCTCTTTCTATTAATTCTTTACAATGTATAAATCCTGTTTTACGCTGAGCTCTTGGCGAAATGTCTAGATCAAAAAGTGCTCTAAGATACTCTGTATCATGAACAGTTTCGAGTAATCCTTTTAGTGCTATATTCGGAGTAAAAAAATTTGTCTCGTTCAGCGTTCCTTCATATAATAGCTGTCGCGGTAATAGATCATACTTTTCCATAGGAAATCGATGACCTGAAGGGATCGGGTGAATAAAAACAGGATGAAAAGCTACCTTAAGCACTCGTGTTTATTTCTTTTTTCCTCGATTAAGGCGTAACTCAAGTGAGAACAAGCACATACCATTACTTAAATCCGAAATAGTAAAACCTAGAGGAAAATCGGATTTCATACGAGTAGTTATAAAACCTAATCCGGCACCACCTTTTTGTGACAAGAATTCATTGGACAAAATGGACAAATATGTCTCCTTTAAATCAGATTTAGAATATCCATTTATTTTATCTATGAATCCTTTAACTTTAGAAATATCTTCACTTTTCATGAGATTCGCCAAAACAATACGATACGTTTTTTTATCGTCAGCGAGTATTAAATAGGCCAACTGTCGATTATGTGACTCTTCACGCTCACCATGAATTCTAATATTCTGTAACCCTTCAATTAGAATAGAAAATATTCGTTTAATAACCATTCGATCATCCCCGATAGAAATCAAAAGATCCTCAATACCTTGGGACAAACTAGTCACCAATTCTTGAGAAAATGCACCAAAATGAGAAACCAACACATTACTTTTATCACCTATAACATCGTCACATTTCTGTTGATAAATCTGCCTTACTTCCGACGTTATCGACTGTTTTTCTATCTTCACCATAATCGCTTTTTAAGAGGTATTTATTTTCCTAAAATAATCGACACACTTCCTGTCTTATTCTTCGTATTATCATCATTAAATTCAATCACAAAATAATAGGATCCCACAGGTAGTAACTGACCTTGATATGTACCATCCCAACGAGAATTATTATAGTCTCCTTGCGCAGATTGATAAATAGCCGATCCCCATCGATTATATACTCTAACGACGTTATTAGGGTAAATATTATCTATGTTGACTAATTCCCAGTCATCATTAACTCCATCACCGTCCGGAGTAATTGCTGTTGGAACAATAATATCACAATTTTCAATTGTTATAATAATCTCTCCTGGTACACTTTCACACCCTAAAATTGATTCAGTTACATAGTAAGTCACCACTCCAACACTTGAAAAAGGCGGCTGAGCCCCTCCTGTTCCAATCGCATTAGAAAGCCCCGAATCGTCATACCATGTAAGTATTCCCCCTGATCCCGTAGCCGTCATGTCGCTCATTGGATTAGCAGTACAATATATTTGATCCGAACTCACTGTAGGTGTTAAAGGAATAGAGTTAACAGTGACCATCTCCGTTGTCGTACTCGGACAAGGTCCTGATGTAGTATATTGAATATTGTAGGATGTTCCTCCAATCCCTCCCGTTATCTCTCCAGTTGAAGCGTCAACTACCGCTCCATCAGATGGCACAGGCATAATTGCGAATGTTCCACCACTTACTCCAGTAATATTCGCTGAATTAGCGTCTCCTTCACAATAGTCCGTAAGCGTAAATGAGGCATCTTCTGTAATGTTAACCGTTACCAAGAAGCTAACTTCAGCACTACAACCTGCATTAGAATCAAAAACATAAACCGTCTGTGATGAAGTAATGGGACCCGTTATGGCAGTTCCACCTAATAATTGGGAATTATCATAAAAAGCCTCTGAACCACTCAAGTTAGTTCCTGTAATAATCGGTAATACATATTGGTCACAGACTGTTTGATCTGCAATCACATCAATAATTGGAGTCAATAATGCCGTAACATTTACCACCAATGCGGAAGGACATAATCCAGGTGTTGTATACTCAATAGAATAAGTTCCTCCTGGCGTTCCTCCTGATACTGTTCCTGTGACAGGGTCAATTGTCGCAGCATCACTCGGTAAAACATTAAATGAGAAAGTTCCTCCCGGTGTTCCTGTTAATGTAACTGTACCTCCATCACAAGAAGGTGTTGTAGTAAACGTAGCGTCATCTGCAACTACTGCGGTTACTGTTTGAGTACTTGTTGCAGGGCACGCTCCTGATGTTGTATATAGAATATCATATGTTGTTCCTGATGTACCACCTGTTACTGTTCCTGTACTTGGATCAATAACCGCAGCATCCAACGGAGCTGTATTAAAACTAAATGTTCCTCCTGAGGTTCCCGTTACTGTCATTGTACCACCATCACAAGAAGCTATTGTTGTAAATCCAGCATCATCCGTAGTCAAAACCGTAAGAGTCTGGGTCAACAGATCTGGACATACTCCTCCTGTAGTATAGGTAACATCATAAGATGCACCTGGAGTTCCCAATGTCACTCCCCCTGTTATTGGATCAATTACCGCAGCGTCTAACGGAGGCGTATTAAAACTAAATGTTCCACCTGTAGTTCCAGTAATTGTCATAGTTCCTCCATCGCAAGTTCCCGTTGCCGTAAACGAAGCATCATCTTGAACAAGTGCCGTAACGGTCTGTGTTGAATTTGCTGAACAAACTCCAGCTGTAGTATAAAGAATGTCATATGTAGTCCCGGAAGTTCCTCCGGAAACTTGTCCTGTACTTGGATCAATAACGGCAGCATCTAATGGAGCCGTATTAAAGCTAAAAGTTCCTCCTGTTGTCCCAGTGATTGTCATGGTCCCTCCATCACATGAAGCTAATGTCGTAAATGTCGCAACATCCGCTGTTAAAGCAGTAACAGTTTGAGTGGCATTTGCCGAACAGGCACCTCCTGTTGTATAAAGAATATCATATGTAGTTCCAGGAGTTCCTCCAGTAATTACTCCTGTTGTCGGATCTATAACAGCAGCATCTATCGGAGCCGTATTAAAGCTAAACACACCTCCTGTCGTTCCTGTAATCAAAACAGTTCCACCATCACAAGTCGGAGTTGTTGTAAATGTCGCAACATCCGCTGCTAAAGCAGTAATAGTTTGTGTACTATTATCAGGGCATATTCCAGAAGTAGTGTACAAAATGTCGTAAGTTCCTCCAGATGTTCCTCCAGTAACAGTTCCAGTAACTGGGTCAATAACAGCTGCATCTAATGGGGCAGTATTAAAACTAAATGTTCCTCCTACTGTTCCAGTTACTGTCATTAAGC
>JAKVAS010000127.1 GCA_022448165.1 Crocinitomicaceae bacterium
AAAATATTTCTCACCGGACTCCTGCTCATGATGGCATCCATTGGATGGTCGCAAGATATGTCCATAAAAGGAACAGTATACGATTCTACTGGACAGTTCCCAGTGATGAATGCAATGGCGATGGCTGTTCGAATTAAAGATTCAGTTTTGTTGGATTATGCAAGAAGTGATAAAGATGGAAACTTTCAATTAGGAGGATTTCCATTAGATACGTTTACTTTAACCATTGATCATCCACATTTTGACGAAAAAATCTATTACATTTTTGGCAATGAAGATAATAGAGAGATTACAATTCCTTCGATTGTAATGCCTGATAAAGCGCAGCAGTTAGATGAAGTGATTATCTATGCATATAAGGATCCAATTTACTATAAAGGTGATACCTTGGTTTATGTTGCGGATTCATTTGCAACGCATGAAGGGGCAGTAGTGGAAGATCTACTGAAGAAATTGCCTGGATTAAGTGTTGATAAAGATGGTAAGATCACTTCTCAGGGACAGGAAATAAGCAAAGTACTTGTTGATGGAGATGAGTTTTTTGGAGATGATCCAACTATTGCAACAAAAAACCTAGGTGCGGATGGAATTGAGACTGTTGAGGTTTATGAAAAGGAAAATGAAGATGGTATTGGAGGAGATGATGAGAAGATTCAAGTCCTTGATTTGAAACTTAAGGATAGCGCTAAAAAAGGTTACTTTGGGCGTGTTTCTGGTGCAAGTGATTTCGCCTTAACTCCAATTGATCGAGAAATAGGAACAAACCCTTTTTATGAAGGTGAGTTATTAGTGAATAAGTTTAAAGGGGCTCAAAAGATTTCTGTATTTGCACTTGGGTCAAATACACCACGCTCAAGTTTTGGGTTTGGAGATGCTCAGAAATTTGGATTGGATAATGAAGAGACTTCTGGAAGTCGTTGGAATCCAATGGCGAGTGGTACATCTAATGGTATTCCTCAAACGTTAACGGCTGGAGTTTATTACTCAGATAAAATTGGGAAAAAGAAGCAAACGAAGGTTGGATTCAATTATTCATATTACAATAATTATTTAGACGCCACGTCTGCAAGTAGATCTGATTATTTTTTGACAGATACATCTTACGTAACAGACGATTCAACGAAAAATATTTCACGTAATGAGTCGCATAGAATTAATATAAATTTCGAGACAAAATTAGATTCGTTAACAACACTTCAAATTAAACCAGGTGTCTCGTTGGATATGGCGAAGGTAGAGAACCGAGATATTTCTACTTTCCTTACTTCTAATGGATTGCAAACATTAGGGACTAACATTCTAAATAGTACGGATTCAAAAGGGTATTCAGTAAATGGATTTGCACGAATTAATCGGAAATTTATGAAGAAGAAACGTGAGTTAGAATTCCGGTATGATATTTCGTTAGATGATAATGAAACAGATGGTGCTTTGAATTCAGGAACCTCTTTCTTTACAAATGGTGTGTTGATAAATGATACAACATTAAAACAAGAAAACATCAATGATAATTCAAACATAAATCATTTTGGTACGCTTACGTATATTGAGCCGATTGCAAAGAAAATGAAATTGGAGTTTGAATATTTGTATCAATATGGATTTAGTACACAGGATAAAAAGACGTTTGATTTTGATCCTGTGTCTAATGGCTTTACGAGTGAAAATTCACTGCTTACGAATAATTTCGATAATATTCGTCAACAACATAGAGCAGGAGCAAAGTGGATTTATGAATCTACGAAGCATAGATTTAGTGCAGGGGTGAAAGTTCGAAATATTGATATTCAAAACGTAAATATTGTTACTGGGTCTGAGGTAAACCAAAACATTACAAATATACTTCCTAACGCAAAATATACGTATAAGCCATCAATGAGTAAACGTATTGGTTTGAACTATCGTACGAGCTCCCAACAGCCTTCGGTTAATGATTTGGCTCCTGTTTTTGATAATTCAAATCCTAACAGATTGCAGGTTGGAAATCCTGATTTGAAACCAAATTATATGCATACTTTAAATGCAAATTTTAATACATGGAATGCTCTTTCAGGGAGATACTTATATGCAGGTTCCTCAATGAGCTTGACAGATAATGCATTTTCTACAACAACAGAATATGATACATATGGTCGTACAATTGCGCAAACTGTGAATGTTGATGGTAATGCAATGGTGATTCTTTACTCAGGAACAGGACTGCCGTTTTATGGAAGAAAAATAACGGTTCGTCCAGAGTTAAATGGGACATACTTCCGTAATACTAATTTTATTAGTAGCCTAGAGAATGTCACGAATACTTTTGGAATTAACCCAAAATTAAACGTTGACTTCTCTTTATTAGGTGATTCATTAGAGTTTGGCTTTGAGTCGAGTTATTCATTTAATAATGCTACAAGTACTTTGAATCCAGAAGGAACTCCATATTCTATTGGGAATTACGGATCATGGATCAAATGGAAATTACCATTTGGGTTTGGAATTGGAGCGGATGGAACATTTACGAAGAACGATCAACCGGGTGACGGTTTTTATGATACGGAGTATTTTGTGTTGAATGCTCAAATCAGTAGAAATTTTTTGAAGACAGGGAACTTGGAAGTTGCGTTGATTGGAAATGATATTCTGAATCAAAACATTAATGCTCGAAGAGAAGTGGTTGGCAACATCGTAACAGATTATAGAACAACGATTATTTCACGTTACTTCCTTCTTAAAATGACACTTAGATTTAATAATAGAAAAACGACAGAAAATGATTTCAATGGATTCCACTAAAAAGAGCTTTGTAGCAATTGTTTTCGGACTCATTGTAACAAGTTCATTCGGACAAATAACGTCGGGGAAAATTATCTTCGAACGGAAAACAAACTTGAAAAAGTTGTTTAAAGATAATCCTCGTGTAAAACGATTCTTAAATGAGGATGTTACATGGAAGAAGGAAGATTTTGAATTGTATTTTAATGATTCGTCTTCAGCTTTTTTTCCCGTTGAAAGTGATGAGCTTGAACAGGGATTTATGAAGTATCTAACAACTCATAATACGATTTATAAGAATCAAAATAGAAATGAGAAAGTGGTAATGTTGGACCTTTGGGGAACGGAAACGACTATTAAGGATTCGATTTCACCAAGAGTATGGAAAGTTACTGAGAGTAAACGTAAGATTGGAGGTTACGAATGTCGAAAAGCGATGTGGGAAATGGACGATACTACGCGCATTTATGCATGGTTTTCTGTAGATATTGTGCCATCGGTTGGACCTGAGGGTTTTGATGGTTTACCAGGAGCAATACTTGGGTTAGCAACAGAAAATGGGAGTATTATCTATTTTGCCAAGGAAGTAATTGCTATGTCTCCGCCAAAAGAGGTGATGAAGATAGATTTGAAAAGTAAAGACACGTATACAGTAGATGAGCTAAAAGTAAGGTTGATTGAGAAGATGGGCCAATGGGTAAAACCAAAAGATCTAGACGCAATGTTTGCCTGGCTTTAAAGAAAGAAAAATTGATTCTTAAACGGGATATTATGTTCGCATTGTATCCCGTTTTTTTTCGATTGAACTATTTAATATAAAAATCAGCCGTTCTCAGCAACGACTTCTTTTACTTCAGGTAAGTGTTGTTTTAGAAGACTCTCAATTCCGCCTTTAAGTGTTGCCGTACTTGATGGGCATCCAGAGCATGATCCTTTTAATATAACAGTTACAATACCGTCTTCAAAACCAAGGAAATCAATCGCACCACCATCGTTTTCAACAGCAGGGCGAACGTATTGATCGAGTAAGTCAACGATGGCGTCATCGTATTCAGATGCAGTAAACACTTTCTTTGGGGTATCATCTGGAGATGGTTCTGCAGGAGTGTTTTTTGAAGGCATCATAATTAGAACTTCTTTCGCTTCTGCTAGCCATTCACGAATGAACTCTCGTAATTCCATTGTAATGAAGTCCCAGGAAAGATTGTCGGTTTTTGTGATTGTGATAAAATTAGAGGCGATAAAGACTCCATTAACGAAAGGGAGCTTAAAAAGTTCTTCAGCCAATGGTGAATAACCCTTTGCTTCACTCATTGAGGTGAATTCTGCAGAGTCTCCTGTGCCTAATAGGTGTTTGTTACAAACAAACTTCATCGTGGAAGGATTGGGGGTCATTTCGGCGTAAACGGTAATAGGAACTTTCATTCGTCTAAATTTATTTCTTCAAAATTACAAAAAGCTTCATTCAGATGCGCAACGATTTTGGGAAACTTCGCGCAGATTTTGATTCGAAATTCCAATAATTGAGCAAGATAGATTTCTCATTGGTGAAAAACTTGTCTACTTTTGAAGTATGAAACGATGGAAGTCCTTGGGATTGATTGTGTTTTCGGCATTTTTATTTGTCGGGTCAATTGGTATGGGAGTATTTCATCATTCTTGTCGTGATGATGGTTCAACAACATCGTTTTACTTTAATCGAGCGGATTCTTGCGAGCATAATGAGATTACTAAATCTTGTTGTTCTGCTGAGAAAACTCAAGAAGAATCTGTAGAGGATGATTGTTGTGATGATAAGGTTTCGGTATATAAGGTGAAACTTGATTTTTCGCATGAGTACTTTGTGGTTCCTTTTATTACGATTCCTACTCAATTGGATTCTTTTGAATTATATGAGGCAATTATCCTTCAAAAACCATCTTTACAGCCAGTAACAAGGCCTCCTCCTAAAATAGGAATGCAATTGCTCGTTGAAAATCAAACCTTCTTAATCTGATACAAACTTTTGACAGTTCAATAATTGTTAAATAGATAATGTATTAAATTAAATGAAAAATTTAGGGTTAATTCTCTGTTGTTTGCTTTTATACTTTTCGGCACAGGGACAAGTAAAAGGAGTAGTTTTCGGCTCCGACAGAAAAAGTAAAGAGGTTCTTTATGGAGCGAAAGTAAAGTTACTTAAAGGAAAAATTGGAGCAATTACTTCGGAAGATGGAAGGTTTGAGTTGATCCTTCCTAAGGAACTTCCAGATACAATGGTGGTAACTGCCATAGGATATGAATCAGATACTATTGTAGTAACCAAGGATGATCGATTTATCGCTTTTGAAATTATTCTGTATTCTGATCAATTGCTTCCTGAAGTTATTATTCAAGCTAAACGAGATGATCATTCTATTTCGCGTTTAAAGATTTTGTATGTTGAGAATCTTGGTTCTGGAGAGTTGAAAAAGGCCGCATGTTGTAATTTATCAGAGTCCTTTGAAACGAATGCGTCTGTAGATGTCAACATTACTGATGCGGTTTCTGGAGCAAAGAAAATTCATATGATGGGATTGGATGGCGTATATACGCAAATTCAAATGGAGAATATTCCTTATTTAAAAGGTCTGGAATCTTCTTTTGGACTTAATTCAATGCCTGGAACTTGGATTGAATCGATTCAAATTACTAAGGGAAGTGGAAATGTTGTAAATGGATATGAATCCATGGCTGGTCTTGTAAACATTGAATTGAAGAAGCCAAAGGAAATGGAGGCAGTATTTTTAAATGCATATACTAACCGTTTTGGTAGAGCTGAGGTAAATATGAATTCTGGATTTGATTTAACCAAACGTTTGAGTACTGGATGGTTTGTTCATGGTTCAACAACCCCAACAATTGTTGATGAGAATTCTGATGGCTTTAGAGATATTCCAACTGGAACCAATTTTGCCGTTGCCAATCGTTATAAGTTTGACGGTAAGAAGATGGAGGCACAGTATGGTTTTAACGCATATTTAGATAATAAAACAGGAGGGCAAACGGGGTTTCGTCAAGGAAAAGTAAGTGATCTATATGGGGTCGCTCTTGATTCAAAGCACATTGACGTCTTTGTTAAAACTGGATTTTTCTTCAAGAAACCTTTACGTTCGTTGGGAGTTGTGTACAATGCAAAATATCAAACACTTGATGCGCAGTTTGGAAATAGACAATTTATTGGAGAAGAAAAACGGGGGTATGTGAACGCAATCTATGATGGGATAATAGGTAATTCATCACATAAATTCAAGACGGGAGGAAGTGTAGTGATTTCCGATTTGAAACAAGTGTTGGATTCTGTTGATGCAAGTCGTTTTGAAGTGATTCCAGGAATGTTTGGTGAATATACATATACGGGGCCGCGACTTTCATTAGTTACTGGAGTCCGAGGAGATTATCATTCTATTTATGGTCCACAAGTTTCGCCTCGTCTACATGCGAGGTACTCAGTGTCGGAATATGCTGATTTTCGAATTGCATTGGGTAAAGGTTGGCGTGTACCAAACTATTTGATTGATAATATTTCTTTGGCTGCAACGTCTCGTTCGTGGGTAGCAGTTGATACTGTGTTACCTGAGATTTCATGGAATATGGGAGGGAGCTTTGTTCAGCGATTCAGATTTTTAAATCGTAAAGCGAGTTTATCTGTCGATTTTTATCATACTCAATTTGAAAATCAAATGTTGATAGATAGAGATGCCGACCCATCAAAAGTTGTTTTTTCTAATTTGAGTGGAAGATCATATTCAAATAGTTTTCAAGCAGAGATGAGTGTTTCTCCGATTAAAAATCTTGAAGTGCGTCTTGCATATAAATGGCTGGAGGTGAGAGCTGAATATGGTGGAGTACTTCAACAAAAGGTGATGGTGCCAAGACATAGGGGCTTTGCCAATATTGGTTATGAAACACGAGACTTAAGATGGAAATATGATATTACTTGTTCTGTTTTCGGAAAATCAAGATTGCCTATAGCTCAAATATCTTCAAATGAATTCACGTCAGGAGAGCAGAATACAAGTAGTGTTTATGCTATGTTAAGTGCTCAAGTAACACACGTTTATCGTCGCTGGGAGTTTTATCTTGGCGGAGAAAATCTGGGAAATGTTAGGCAGCAGAATCCAATTATTCAGTCAGAAGATCCTTTTGGAAATTATTTTGATGCAACTCGAATTTGGGGTCCGGTTGTTGGATGGAATGTATATGCAGGTTTACGTTTTTCTATAAAACAAAAGAAACGTAACGAAGAAAAGAAAAAATCTTCCTAATGAGGAAGGAGGCATTAAAAGTAATAACGCTCAGTATTGGGCATAGATTTTGTAAATTGTCTGAATAATCAGACTTAGTTTAAACGAGAAATAATACACACATGAAATATTTAGTAGTAATAATTAGTCTTGCATTCACCTCTTTTGGATTTTCTCAAGAAGTAAAGAAAACAATGACGTCGAAAATATTGACGTCTGCAATTTGCGGAGATTGTGAAGAGAGAATTGAAGGTAGTTTGAATTACATGAAGGGAATTGTTTTTGCAGAACTGGATCTTGATACCAAGGTGGTCACAGTTAAGTATAAAACCAAAAAAGTTTCCTTGAAAGAGGTGAAGAAGGCAATTACCGAAATTGGATACGACGCCGATGATATGAAGGCGAATGCGAAAGCACTCAACGCACTTCCATCTTGTTGTAAACCCAATGGCAAAAGTTGTCCACCGAAAAAGAAAAACTAAGAATAAGTTTAAGTCCCATGGTTAAAGAGAATCATGGGATTTTTTAGTTGTGGTCAATCTATTAGCAACTAATCATTCAATAAATTGAATATGAAAGTAAATTGTAACTTTTTAAAGGTTGTATTGTTCGTTGTAGGAGTGATCGGTGCATTTCATTCGAATGCCAATACCGTTGTTGATACTGTCTATATTAACAAGGGGGTAATGGTTGCTGTGGATGGTACAAATATTCCTTACTTTGCATTTAATTCTACTGCTAGTTTTTCTAAGGAAAACACGAGGTTGTTTCTTGATATTGATGATACAATGGAGTTATTGGTAATTAATACGGATAACATTGTACATGGTTTTGATATTCGACATTATCCCAATGTCGATACACTGATTCCTGCCTATGATTCGGCTTTGGTTTCTTTTCATTTTAATACAGCTTCAGCGCATATCTTTTATGACCATACTTATTCATTTAGATATATGGGAGCAGGTGGAATGATTGTAGTGGATGATCCTTTTGTGAATTCAAGTGATTTTTATTGGAATATCAAGGAGCATGAGGTGGCTTTTAATGAAGATATTGATGCTGGTATAGCGGTTGATTGGTCT
>JAKVAS010000128.1 GCA_022448165.1 Crocinitomicaceae bacterium
AACCAACTTGAAAACCATGTATCCAAAACATCCTCGTCTTGCTTCAAGCTCTCTGCCAAAATTGTTTCTCCGGATTTTTCTGAAGCTAAAACTACCGCTTCTTCCCTTGTTTTAGCAACTACATAATCCTCTGCCCCCTTCCCATAATACCATGCTGGAATCTGATGTCCCCACCATAACTGACGTGAAATACACCAATCTTTGATATTTTCCATCCAGTGACGGTAAGTATTTTTCATATTGTCTGGGTGAAACTTAATTTTCCCATTCATTACATTTTCTAATGCCGGAGCTGACAACTCTTTCATGTCAACAAACCATTGCAATGACAGTTTTGGCTCTATAATAGCATTGGACCTTTCGGAGTAACCAATCTTATTAATGTGATCTTCCGTTTTAACCAAATAGCCTTTGTCGTACAATTCCTTTTCAATCGATTTTCGAACTTCGAAACGATCTTGACCTTCATAATGAAGGCCATGAACATTTAACGTACCATTATCATTTAAGATATCAATCGTTTCCAAATCATGTTTCTTTCCTAGATCGTAATCATTCGTATCATGTGCAGGGGTAACCTTTAAACATCCAGTACCAAATTCCATATCAACATAATCATCCAAGATAATTGGAATCGTACGGTTAGCTATTGGAACAATTGCTTTCTTCCCGTGCAAATGCTTTAAACGCTCATCATTTGGATTGATACAAATTGCTGAATCTCCTAAGATTGTCTCTGGGCGTGTTGTTGCGATTACCAACCACTCATCCTCTGTATCCGCAATTTTATATTGTACGTAAAACAACTTAGAGTTTACCTCTTTATGTAATACTTCCTCATCAGAAAGGGCTGTTAATGCTTCTGGGTCCCAGTTAACCATTCTTAGCCCTCGGTAAATCTTTCCTTTTTTATGTAGATCAATAAATACATTAATCACTGATTCAGAATACTCTGGATCCATTGTAAAACTAGTGCGTTCCCAGTCACATGATGCCCCCAACTTCTTAAGTTGATCTAAGATTATTCCTCCATGCTTATCCTTCCACTCAAATGCATGTTTCAAAAATTCATCACGAGTCAAATCAGACTTCTTGATTCCCTCTGCACGCAATTTATGAACAACCTTAGCCTCTGTAGCAATAGAGGCGTGATCAGTACCTGGCACCCAGCACGCATTTTTCCCTTGCATTCTAGCACGACGAACCAAAACATCTTGAATTGTATTATTTAGCATATGCCCCATGTGCAATATCCCCGTGACGTTTGGCGGTGGAATAACGACTGTGTATGCTTCACGATCATCAGGTTCTGAATGAAAATATCCCTTTTCCATCCAATGTTGGTACCACTTCTCTTCCGTCTTTTGCGGCTCGTACGTTTTTGGAGTCTCCATATACTAAATTCTATTTGTTGCAAAATTAGTAATTCCATGGAAGAATTGTGGTTCGATTCAAAGCATTATTTTTGAAAAAAAAATAGTCATGAAAATTTCTTTCGCATTCTTAGTTTCTTTTCTTTTAATAGGGCTTTCTAGCTGCTTCAAAGGAGAATCTGCAGATTACGTAATTCACAATGGGAAAGTACATGTAATGGACCTTGATGGCAAAATATTTGACGCCATCGCTATTAAGGATGGGAAAATTCTCGAAGTTGGTGCAGAACGTCAAATATTAAACAAGTATAGTGCTGACGAATACATCGATGCACAAATGAAAGATGTTTACCCTGGTTTTACCGATGCGCATGGACACATAATGGCTTATGCAAAACAAAAATTAGGTGTAGACTTGCTAGAATGTAGATCGTATGATGAAATGTTAGTTCGTTTAGAGAAGTACCAAGGAAAACATCAACGAGAATTTATCATTGGTGGTGGCTGGGATCAATCCAAATGGAATAAAACTGAATTCCCTTCTAACGAAGACCTTAACGAACTATTCCCAAATACTCCCGTTTGTTTAATTAGGGTTGACGGACATGCACTGTTAGCAAATGATTGTCTTTTAAAAAAATCGAATGTAATCGAAGAAGTAACAAATAATCCAGAAAAGTATGTCGGTGGGTACTGTGAATATAAGGATGGAAAACCAACGGGAATTATTGTTGACAATGCCATGAATCCAATTTTAGAGATGATTCCCGATTATCCTAAAAAAGAAATGACACAAGCAATTACTCAAATTCAAAATGAATTGTTTGGATACGGTATTACTGGTGTTCACGAAGCTGGACTTACTAGATCTGAAGTAATTTACTTAGAACAACTTATTGACAAAGAAGTACTTTCGCTTGACATCTACGGAATGCTATTACCTACAGATAAAAATATAGAATGGGCTAAGAAAAATGGTGTTTACACACATGAAAATTTGCTAATTAGAAGTTTCAAAGTGTTTGCTGATGGTGGGCTAGGAAGCCGTGGAGCATTTTTAAAAGCCTCTTATTCCGACCGCCATGATCATTTCGGACATTTAGTTACAAATGTTGAAAAAATGCAAGAAATTGCTAGTATTTGCGAAAAAATTGGGTATCAAATGAACACACATGCCATCGGTGATTCTACGAATCGATTAATTCTTGAAATTTATGAAAGTGCTTTCGGAAAGAACACCGATCATCGATGGAGAATTGAACATGCCCAAGTAATCTCTCCTTCAGACATCGATCTATTTGAGAAGTCTGGAGTATTTCCAAGTGTCCAGCCAACACACGCGGTATCAGATCAGCATTGGGTCATTGATCGTATTGGTGCGGATCGTCTAAAGGGTGCCTATGCCTACAACACCTTACTTCAAAAAAGAGGAATGATTGCAATAGGTACAGACTTCCCAATAGAAAGCACTGATCCATTCAGAACAATTCATGCTGCCATCAATCGAAAAAACTCCGAAAACAAACCGATGGGAGGCTTTTTAATCAATGAAAAAATCACATTAGATGAATGCCTTCGTGGAATGACCACGTGGGCTTCATACGCTTCTTTCCAAGAAAATCAATTGGGAACTTTAGAAAAGGGAAAAGACGCTACACTAGTTATATTTACACGTCCAATTGAAGCACATACAACTTATCAACCTAACTTTTCATATATGACTTTTATAAAAGGGAAAAAGGTTTATTCAGTAGAATAAACCTTTACCATCTATAGACGACGTACAAACCAGAAAAGGACGTCGTCTTAAGCTTTTATAGTTAAAACGATGGACAAGAAATGGTTCTAAAACTTGCCACCTTTGCAGTACATGGCAACGTAAATCCAAGTGAAATTTCATGAGACCCCCCCGATACACCATTGTTCAACTTCGACACAGTTACATCATAACTATATCCAACTTTAAACTTATCCGTATTAATCCCTATTGTTAGAATAAATGCATCTTTATTTCTAAACCAAGCACCGGCCGTAAATGCACCATATTTAACATAGGTTCCAATATTTATTTGCTGAAACCCATTTTGATATGAATAGATAACAGAAGGCATAATTACTGTTGTATTCGTGTATTTTGACCTCCCACCTAACGGAATGTATGCTGAAGTATGGGCTGTAAACCTCATGGGCATCTTTGACTCGCCAATTATCATTGATTCATTTGGACGGTTCAAGTGATGTGCAACAAACCCAATATTGAAATTTTTATTAAATAGTACCGTTCCAGCCGTAGCATCGAAGAAACCTCTAGAACCACCTCTCTTCAAATCTCCTGTTTGATAAATAAACCCTCTTCTTGGATCTATCATATCTCCAAAAGTTAATTTATCCCAATCCAAAAACTTCTGCCAGTAATTCGCTTTCGCTCCAAAAAGAAGCGACCATTTTCGTCCTAAGCGAGCATGATAAGAATACATTACTCCTATTTGCGATGAATTTATCGTCTTTGCTTGAATATCATGTACAGCAAGAACTCCAAACCCACCTGAGATATTCTTAAAATACTGATCATATCCAACCGCATAAGAAACATATGAACCTGTAAGTGAAGGCCATTGATTTCTATAATTTGTTGCGAAACGAGGACAATTTTTAGTACCAGCCAATGCTGGATTCAAGTAAATTGGATTTGCATAAAACTGCGTAAACTCCAAATCTTGACCATAAGTGATACTAGTCATCAAACCCATAATCATATATAAAATATACTTCTTCATATCTATCGCATTAGTGCCTTGTAAATCTCGATTGCTTCGTTAAAAAACGTAACGTAACCTGATGAGACAAGCTTCGTTGTTGCGTCATTATACTCTTTGTATAATCCGCTTTATATGTAAAACTGAAATGGTCAAATTTCATCCCTAATGATACTGCAGGATCTAAATTACTCGATCCTGCCAGTCCAAACGTAATTTTATTCCAATCCATAGTTGCTCCTGCCCATAATTCCGACAATTGCTCATTCTTTTGATACACCATGTAAGGAGACAAACTTAAATCACCATACCTTGATACCCAATCAGTTCCAACCGTAGCAATAAAGGAGTTCTCAACCCTTCTCGGATTAACAACATCTACGGAGTAAAAATTGTCTTTGTACCTAAATATGTTATCTATCTGAGCTCCTACAAAAAACCACTTAGTATTCACCAACAAACCAAGCCCCAAATCTTTGTACCATAAGTTCTTCCCTATTGGTGATTCTCCGTTCTGATAAAAATCTTGAACATTCCCCCTGTCTATTTCTACCCTATCTACTCCATACATTTGTGATGCATTCAAATGCTTATCTCCCATTTTAAATCGAACAGAAGGCTCAACAGACAACTGGTTTGAAACAGAAATCTTAGGAGAATAGGACAACGCTACTTGTCCAACATGAATTCCTCCATCGTTGTACATAGAATGATTCAATTGTACTCCCCATCCACCACGAATGCCAAAAGAATATCCGTCTATTGAAAGTTGACTCATCAATTGCTCATTTGGTTGTCCAAGCCATTGAATTCTAGAACTCGCTAAAACACGAGTTGCAAGAAGCGTACCAGCTGAACTAAAGCTGATGTCCGTTGCCAAAAGACCAGGAACCAAATACATTGGATCTCTTGAATTTTTTAACGCAATAGGATTATCCATCATTCTTCTTACTGAACGACCAAATTTTGAGATTTTCATTTTCAAAGAAGAAGAATATCCACTATAACGATCATATCGACCTAATGAACCTTTAGTTCTTTTTTGACTGTTAGAAAACTCAAAACTATGAGCAGTTCTGGGCTCTCGCACTCCAAACTGATCATCAGAAACAACAATTCGATGAACATAATCCTTCCCTGTCCAGTCAGCCAAGTCTTCCTTGTGAAAAAGCTCTTCTAATTCAGCAAGAACTAATTCTTGCTCATCCGAAGTATAACTAATTAAATCACCATCATTCTTTTTCTTAGACCACTCAGTAATCATCTCCCAATCTTCACTAACTTCATCTTTAGACGTCAAAATTGTTGAAGGAATATATAAATCTCCTTTCTTAATTCTTGTTGTATTATTTTTTGAGTGATTCGTTGCAAAATGATTGAACTCATTTGAAGCATAAACTTCATTAGAGTTATTTTTATTTAATATTTGATTCGGTTGACTTGAATACTTAGTAAAAGTCTGATTTTCCTTGGATAATTCCGCTAGTATCTTAGCGCGAATCTCAGCTCTCTGATTGCCCAATTTTTCTGCATGGCTAACCTCTCCACTATCTCCTATATAATTATAAGAATAGTTTCCCCAAAACAATAAGAATACAACTAATGACGATACTGCATAAAATCCAACTGGACGACGCTTACGCTCCAACTCCTTAACATTAGGATAAGTTATAGGTGTTTTATCAACCCTAGCAACTTCCCACATATCCCTATCAATATCAAATTCAGGGTGCTGAAATAGAAACAACTCCAGCTGTTGAACTTGCTCAGGAGAAAGATTCCCCTCCGATAGTTCGAACAACCACAAATCAATATTTGAAAATGAAGGTTTACTCATACCAACTCAACCATTCCTTTTAACTGCTTTTTAATTTTCTTTCGCGCTCTAAACAAATACACCTTAACCTGAGAATCTGATAAATTGAGAATTTCTGCAATCTCTTTGTATGAATACCCTTCCAAATCCCTGAGAAGAATCACACTCTTCTGAACTGGAGGTAAAATACCAACAGCTCGATCTACTACTTGATTTGATTCGAAGGTATTTACTTTCAACTTAGGCTTTTCATATATTCCAATTTCATCACTCAAAACAATACGTCCTTTTCTTGAAGAAAAGTTAATCATTGCATTATGAGCAGTTGTGAACATCCAAGATTTTGCCTTTACAAATTCTACATTCTTACGATGCATCCAAAGTTTTTCAAAAACATCTTGCACAATATCCTTTGCATCTTCGTCATTTCGAAGAAACTTAAGGGCATACCCGAATAAATTCCCGGCTTGTCCTCTTACAATTCTATTATACTCTGATCTTTTCAATATTATCTGCGTGAACAGTTAAAACAAATAAGTAACCGATATTGTTACACTTTAATAACGCAAGTAAGCCATTTAGGTACGTTTAACAAAGGCCGTTTATCATAGGAGGGTTTCCGCTGAACAAACTGTCGATATTAACGAATATTTTTTCCGATGTTTTTCATACATTCGTAATACACGAAATATTTACTTATGATTGAAACAACCAGACTATTTGATGTACCACATTTCCAAATGAAAAAGCACCCGAACGAAAAGATGTTCGTAACCAAAAAAAATGGTACATGGGAAGGTGTTTCGACAAGAACATTTTTGGATGAGGCAATGGCCATCTCCAAAGGACTAGTTGCCTTAGGAGTTCAACCCGGAGATATGGTAGGACTGGTCTCCAACACTAGATACGAATGGAATGTTATGGATATTGCCATTCAACAAACGGGAGCCATAGTAGTGCCATTTTACCCTAACATTTCAGAAAATGACTATCGATATATATTCAATGATGCAGGCATTAAACTTTGCGTTGTAAGTAATGAAGAATTACATATAAAAATAAAAAATGTTCAACCTTCTGTTGCTTCCTTAGAGCATATTTTTACAATGGAAGATGTCCCTGGTGCTAAACACTGGCTAGAAATTAGTCAAGCTGGAGAAAATTCTTCTGAAGAAGACATTTTGGCTAAAATGTCGATGATAAAACCAAGTGATCTAGCAACTATAATTTACACTTCTGGAACTACTGGAAACCCAAAAGGAGTGATGCTATCACACTCTAATATTTTATCAAATGTGGAAGCTTGTATCTCATCAATTCCTGCTGATAAAGATTCTAACGTTCTTTCCTTTTTACCTGTTTGTCATATATACGAACGAATGCTTCACTACTTATATATGTACCTAGGATGCTCTATTCACTTTGCTGAATCAATGGATACAATTGGTGACAATATCAGAGAAGTAAAACCAGAAGTATTTACTGCTGTCCCTCGACTAATTGAGAAAGTATATGACAAAATCATAGCTAAGGGTGATGATTTATCCGGAATTAAAAGAAAACTATTCTTTTGGGCTGTTTCCGTTGCTGAAAAATACAAAGTTGAAGGACGTTCAGCAGCATACAACATTAAATTAAAGATAGCGCGTAAACTGATTTTCTCTAAATGGCAAGAAGCTTTAGGTGGAAACGTTAGAGCAATCGCTTCTGGAAGTGCTGCCCTACAGCCTCGTTTAGCACAAATATTCCTTGCTGCGGACATTCCAATACTAGAAGGATATGGTCTCACAGAAACCTCTCCTGTTTGCTCTGTGAATTGTTTCAAAAAGGGAATTAGAATTGGAACTGTAGGAGCTGAACTGGATGGAGTTGAAATAAAGATTGCTGAAGATGGCGAAATTCTGATCAAAGGGCCAAACGTTATGATGGGCTATTACAACCTTCCTGAAAAAACAGCAGAGGTAATCAAGGATGGCTGGTTCCATACTGGAGATATCGGAACATTTGTGGATGATAAATTCTTAAAAATCACGGATCGTAAGAAGGAGATATTTAAAACTTCTGGAGGAAAATACATTGCTCCACAAGTAATGGAAAATCGATTCAAAGAATCTAGGTTAATTGAACAAATTATGGTGATTGGAGAAGGAGAAAAACATC
>JAKVAS010000129.1 GCA_022448165.1 Crocinitomicaceae bacterium
AAGAATACTTTCACATTCATAGGTATACCGTTACTCAAACTCACCTTAATCGAATCTGAATTATTTCCACTAGGAATTACATATACCATTTTTTCAGCACCAAATACATCAGCTTTACTGGCTTCTTCACCGTTAATTAACAATTCCCCAGACCCGACATTATTGATTTCGAAACGCTTTCCTAAAGCTCTAATCTCGTCATTTGGAGTTTCGTATTCTTTGACATCAGAAACAAACCAAGCATTCCCCATAGCTGTTGGGTTTTTACGCTGAGCACCGTTTTGAATAAAATAACGAACATTTAAGATATCTAACAACTTATTATTTGAACGAGAAATCTGAAAATCAAATACATTCTGAATATTTCTCAACTTTGCCCCATGATAACCTGCTAATGACTTATGAAAATAAGAAGGTCGTGATCCATTCCAGCCTGCATCAAAATCAAATACTCTATAGTTGGTACTCATATTAAGGGCCGCAAACTTGTAATAATCAATTACTCGTCGCCGATCTCTCCCGGAATAATCCAATGCTTCAGCTTTATCTCTTCCTCTTTTTTCACCCTCAGAAACCACTTTTTCCAATTCGGGGTTTGCGTTTATTTCATCTTGAAGAATTCCATAATCTCCAGAAGTGGCAGAAATTGGATACCTACGTTCTGCCTCTTCCACCCAGTGAAGATACTCTGTGTTTAGTCCTGGATCCTTTCCCAAATAGTTTCCGCCTACAACCATCAAATCTCCTAAGGTCACAACCCCTAAAATTCCGATTATCGCAACCGAAGGAATGGAAGTGAAAAAGAATAAAGCCATTATCACGATTCCTAAAATTCCTACTATCAAGGAGTGATTCGTTGATTTTGCAAATACTTTTTTTCTAAATGATTTTACATTATCAAAATTATCCAATGCGGGTTGTACCTGTGCATCAATGAAAGATCGTATTTGTTGAGGATTATTGATATCAACTCGATATTGTTCAGCGAGTACCTTTGGATCCATTCCTCTCAACTGTCCTTCATACTGTTTAAACATGGTTTCTTCATTGAAATAATCACGTTCCTGTTTCGAAGAGTAATTATTATCTACGCCTACCACTTTTAATCCTGCTAAGAATACGAAAAACATACCTGAAACTATCAAGAATTTCTTTGACTGTCCTTTAAATTCATCTCTATCTTCGTATAGCTTTTGAAGGAGCATAATCGCTATTACAGGAACACACAATTCAATCAACACCAGTATAATTGTTACCGTTCTAAACTTATTGTAGCCTGGCATATATTCAATGAATAAGTCCGTTAATCCCATGAAGTTTTTGCCCCATGAAAGCAATAAAGCCAATACAGAAACTCCTAAGAAAACCCATTTAATTTTATCCTTCAAAAATACTAAGCCAAGTAATGCTAAAAAGACTACTATCACACCAAGATACACTGGCCCGGAAGTAATTGGTTGTTCCCCCCAATACGCTCGATTATTCATTAGTGCATCGCGCTCGCCTCCTCTTAGCTCCATATCATCTACAATAGGAGCAAATCGTGTTTCAGCTATTGATTTACCGTTGTGAGACCCTTTCACATAAGGTGAAATCAATGTAAAAGACTCGCCAATTCCATAACTCCAATTCGTAATGTATTCTTTATCTAGGCCTTCGTCAGTCGAAATGGTTGAAAGTTGACCATCAGGTGTGATGGTCACATCATTTCCTCCCCGAATCGTATGCTTGGCATAATCTTTAGTAATCGCAATATTTCCATAGTTAATAACCAGTGCAAGTATATATCCTAAAAGAACTCCTCCTGTGGCAAAACCAAATTTTTTCAATCTCTTTTTCTTTAATGCTTCAAAAGCGAAGTACAATCCTAAGAAAAACAATAAAAAACCGAGATAGTAAGAAACCTGTAAGTGATTCACAGATAATTCAAAACTCATAAACAATGCAGAGAGTATTGCTCCCCATTTCCAATTTCTTCGGAAAGCTAAAATAAATGCTCCAAGAACTGCAGGAGTAAATGCTACAGCTAACGCTTTCGAGTTATGTCCAGCTTGAAGAATAATTATCTCGTAACTTGCAAAAGCAAAAGCAAAAGCTCCTAAGATTCCAATTACGGGTTTAATTCGCAAGCATAGTGCTAAAATGTAAAATCCAAAGAGGTGTAAAAGAAAAATTCCAGTCGGGGAAGGGAAAGTTGTAATGAAAGCAGTTACACATGCTTTGATCCAGTTTCCCGCATAAACTACGGAGATTTGTGTTGCAGGCATACCACCAAAAGCAGAATTAGTCCAGAGCGGTTCTTCTCCTGTAGCTTCGCGAAAATGATTAATCTCACTTGACATAGCTTTAAATTGTTCTATATCATATTGCTTCAAACCATATCCATTAAACTGAGGGGAGAAATACGCAATCCCTACAATAAGAAAAAGTCCTATTGCAATAAAGTGAATTCCATGTTTTTGAAAAAATGCCTTTAGATTCATCGATTTTGTTTTAAAGTCAATTTGGGAGGTTGAAGATACATATTTTATGCATAGTGGCATGTTATCTAACAAGATTTTACCCAAACGTTACGGAAGACTGATTGTAAATGAAAAACAGAATACATTGTTACAAAAATAGAAACAGCCTCCTCTGTTAGTCGCTCATTATAAACAATTAACAAAAGAGGCTATTATCTAGGTAGGTAAAATTAAAGGTTAGGTGTAATTTCCAGTTCTGACGCATCAAAAATATGGTATATTTTAAGGTTGTTTGGCTACTAACTTCTGAATGGTTGATATGAATCTCTATACGGCAGAAATATTCAACTATTTGGTATAATTTCCAATCAAATCTTCGGTGGTACAAACAAAAAGACATGAAAACCCATTTACTAGAAGAATCTATACAGGGTACATTCGCAAATCGCCCGAAAAATTATACACTTAAACTTGTTTCTTACACAAAAAGCTCGTTATCTAGGTGTCATGAACACTTAGCATAACGAGCTACAAATCTATTAAGTAAAATAAAAGCTATGAAACCCTTACCTCCTACTCTACAATAAAAATAACATCTCTTCTGACCATGTTTTACTAACAACTTCTTAGCGGTCGATTTGAGTATCTCAAAGGTGGTAAATTCAGAATGTTCGGAAAATAGAATAATTAATTAATCTACCTCCTCAAAATCAACATCTTCCGAGTTGTCAGAAATATCATCTGTGGATTTTTTAACATGAGTTTTACCAAAATCCCGTAATTTCTGAGATCTTTCTTTTTGAATATTTCTCTGCCGAGCATTCAAAGACCTCTCTTCCTCCATGTTTCTTCTTGCGTTCATTAACTGTCCCAAGAAACGCAGAAGAACAAAAACACCGATGATAATCATCAGTGTTTTAAAAAGTCCCACTATACTCGATTGATAAACCATTATCTCGATAAGTGCATATTTCTTTCCGAATAAATCTTTCTAAAGTAAGGATCCTTCAGGTTCTTTATAAATCGAATTGCTTCACCCGTTGATTTCATCTCAGGTCCCAGCTCTTTCTTCACATCCGGGAATTTCTCATAAGAGAAAACAGGAATCTTAATTGCATAACCTTCTTTCACAGGTTTAAAATCAAAATCTTTCACCTTCTTCTCTCCTAACATTACTTTGGTCGCATAATTTACGTATGGCTCCTGGTAAGCTTTAGCAATAAAAGGAACTGTTCTCGATGCTCTAGGATTTGCTTCAATAACGTAAACCTTGTCATCTTTAATTGCAAATTGAATATTCATCAATCCAACTGTTTTCAGTTCAACCGCAATCTTCGTTGTAATATCAATTATTTGTTGCATTACAAAATCACCTAAATTGTATGGAGGCAGAAGAGCGTATGAATCTCCTGAATGAATTCCAGCAGGTTCAATATGTTGCATTACACCAATAATATAAACATCTTCTCCATCACAAATTGCATCAGCCTCTGCCTCAACAGCACCTCCTAAGAAATGATCTAATAAAATTTGATTATCTCCCATTTCGTTAAGAATATCAACGACATGGTGCTCTAATTCTTCTTTATTAATAACAATCTTCATTTTCTGACCACCTAACACATAAGAAGGCCGCACTAATAAAGGAAAACCAAGATCATCTGAAAGCTCAAGTGCTTGTTCGGCATTCTCCACAATACCATACTTTGGGAAAGGAATATCGTTTTTCTCAAGAACCTCAGAAAAACGTCCTCTATCCTCAGCCAAATCCAATGCTTCGAAGCTTGTACCAAAAATCTTGATTCCGTATCTCTCTAATTTTTGAGCTAATTTCAACGCAGTTTGACCACCAAGTTGAACAATTACTCCCTCAGGCTTTTCATGTTTAATTATGTCGTAAATGTGTTCCCAGAAAACTGGCTCAAAATATAGTTTGTCCGCCGTGTCAAAATCTGTAGAAACAGTCTCTGGATTACAATTAATCATTATCGTTTCATAGCCACACTCTTTTGCAGCAAGAACTCCATGAACGCAACTGTAATCAAATTCAATCCCTTGTCCAATTCTATTCGGACCAGACCCAAGAACTACAACCTTCTTTTTATCTGTAACAATACTTTCATTTTCGTATTCAAATGTAGAATAATAGTATGGTGTTTGCGCCTCAAACTCAGCAGCACATGTGTCCACTAGTTTATATACACGTTTAATACCATACTCTTCTCTTTTTGAATACACTTCAGACTCCAAACATCTCAACAAGTGAGCAATTTGTCTATCTGCATACCCTTTTTGTTTCGCTTCAAATAGTAAATCCTTTGGAAGATTCTCTAAATGATGCTTTTCTATTCTTCCTTCTAAATGAATTAAATCCTCAATTTGCTTTAAGAACCAAATATCAATTCGCGTTTTCTCAACGATAGTTTTAAAAGGAATTCCAAGTTTAATAGCGTCATATATGTGAAATAAACGATTCCAGCTTGGATGACCTAAACTATGGAGTATTTGATTTTGATCTTTCAACTCTCTTCCGTCAGCTCCTAGTCCATTACGATTAATCTCTAAGGACTGACAAGCCTTTTGCAATGCTTCTTGGAACGATCTTCCAATCCCCATAACCTCACCGACAGATTTCATCTGAAGTCCAAGCTCTCTATTTGTGCCTGGGAATTTATTAAAGTTCCAGCGAGGAATCTTAACTATTACGTAATCTAATGTAGGTTCAAATAACGCAGAAGTGGTCTTTGTAATTTGATTCTTTAACTCGTCTAAATTATAGCCGATTGCTAATTTCGCTGCTATTTTAGCAATAGGATAACCAGTCGCTTTCGATGCCAAGGCAGAAGAACGCGAAACTCGAGGGTTAATCTCAATTGCAATAATATCCTCCTGGTCATCAGGAGAAACGGCAAACTGAACATTACATCCACCAGCAAAATTACCAATAGAGCGCATCATATGGATCGCCATATCTCTCATTTTCTGGAACGTAGTATCAGAAAGCGTCATAGCCGGAGCAACAGTGATAGAATCTCCTGTATGAACCCCCATAGGATCGAAGTTCTCAATGGAACAAATAATAACAACGTTATCATTCGCGTCCCTCAACAATTCTAACTCAAACTCTTTCCACCCTAAAAGAGCCTTGTCAATCATCACCTCATGAATAGGTGACTTTTTCAAACCATTTTCCAGGTGATTATCGAACTCTGCAGGATCATGAACTATTGCAGCCCCAGCACCACCAAGAGTATATGAAGCCCTTACACATAAAGGGAAACCAAACTCTTGAGCGATCTCCTTCCCTTGTAAGAAAGATTTAGCTGCTGCTTGAGGAGCCATTGGAACATCAATATCGATCATTAAATCACGGAATGCCTCACGGTTTTCCGTAATTTCAATTGCATTGATATCAACTCCTACAATTTTCACCCCGAACTCTTCCCAGAGTCCCATTTCATCACACTTAATAGCTAAGTTAAGTGCTGTTTGTCCTCCCATAGTTGGAAGAACAGCATCAATCGAGTGCTTTTCTAAAATCTCGCGAATACTCTCCGGTTCTAATGGTTTTAAGTACACGTTATCCGCAACAACCTTATCGGTCATAATCGTTGCTGGATTCGAATTAATTAGTGTAACTTCTATTCCTTCTTCACGAAGAGATCTTGAGGCTTGAGATCCGGCATAATCAAACTCACAAGCTTGACCGATCACAATTGGTCCACTTCCTATAAGAAGTATGGATTTAATCGAAGTATCCTTTGGCATTCTAATGCTCTTTTAAAAAATTCAAGTGACACCACTCTGGCGACAAATTGAAGGCAAATTTAGATAAAAATCGTGATCTGATTAAAACGTTTTTTAAATGTTTTGAACATTTTTTTTTTCGTAGCCCTTCAGTCAGCAGAAAGCAGCGGTTTCTGATGAGTAAATTCAAAAAGATATTTATCTTTGATTTAAGAAAAAATCATCTTCTTTTCCGCGTATGCAAGTTATCCTATCAAGTAGAGAAATTAGTCAAAAGATCGAGCGTCTTGCTCATCAACTTATAGAAAATTGTTTCAACGAGTCAGAAATTTATCTTGGAGCAATTAAAGGTAATGGAATTGACCTAGCTGAACGATTACAAACAATCATTGAGGACAATTCGAATATAATTGTAAAGGTTTTCAACATTTCATTGAACAAAGAAGAACCTTGGAATGAACCAATACTTCTTTCGATGGAAAAATCGAATCTTAAAAACGCCTTCATAGTATTGGTTGACGATGTTCTTAATTCTGGAAAAACTATGCAGTACGCTCTAATGGAAATATTACAATTCCCCACAAAAGCAATTAAAACAGTAGCTCTAGTAGACAGAAAACACCGAAGATTCCCTATTAAGGCAGATTTTGTTGGTCTAAGCCTTTCCACGACACTAAAAGAACGTGTAGAAGTTGATTTAACTTCAAATAATGAAAAAGCTTACTTGATATGACCAACCGAATAACTGAATCCTCTTCAAACCATAATGATTTAGAAAAAAAATCAACATCAGAACTACTTATTGGTATCAATAAAGAAGACAAAAACGTTGCTTCTGCAGTTGAAGAAATTATCCCTTCAATCACATTATTCGTAGACAGATGCTATGATCGTATGAAAGATGGTGGTAGATTATTTTACCTTGGAGCCGGCACAAGCGGTAGACTAGGAATCGTTGACGCAAGTGAATGTCCTCCAACTTTTGGTGTTGATCACGGAGTAGTTGTCGGGCTAATTGCCGGTGGTGATAATGCAATCCGTAAGGCTGTTGAATTCGCAGAAGATAGCACAACTCAAGGCTGGAAAGATCTTCAATCACATGACATCACTCCGAATGACACATTAATTGGGATCGCTGCCTCAGGAACTACGCCATATGTAATTGGCGCGCTAGAGAAAGCAAAAGAATACGGAATATTAACAGGAGGAATATCCTGCAACCCTGAATCCCCTATTAGTAAAATTGCAGACATTCCTCTAACGGTGGTGGTAGGGCCAGAATACGTTACAGGAAGCACACGAATGAAATCAGGCACAGCGCAAAAACTCATTTTGAACATGATCAGTACCTCTCTAATGATCAAGCTGGGGCATGTAAAAGGCAATAGAATGGTAGACATGCAACTAAGCAATAAAAAGTTAGTTGATCGAGGGACAAAAATGATTCAAGCCGAAACCAACCTAACATACGAAGAAGCAAGAAAAATCCTTACCAAACATGGTAGTGTTAGAGCTGCAATAAAAGCGACAAACAACAAGTAAGTAAATGAATTCATTACAAAAATCATCTAAGTATGCTTTGGTCTTTGGGACCATTGCTTTAATACTTGTTATTATTATCACAGCACTACCCTTTACATCTTTATACCCATTAATCCTTGGGTTTCTCTCACTTTCTTTCGGTGTTTTCGCCCTACACTTCTCGAGAGAAGTATTAACAATAGAAAGAAGTGAAATTCCAGAAAACATCTATCAACGAACTAAAACCTCACAAGTTTTCGCACTTATAGCTGTACTCGGAACCTGTGCTCGAATATTCTGGCTTAAGTGAATTCGGGTTTCATATTTAAAACAGAATGTACACCAC
>JAKVAS010000013.1:0-26997 GCA_022448165.1 Crocinitomicaceae bacterium
TAACTAATGTTTGCCCTTTTTAACATTATACAAGTAATGAATATTGACTCTTTTTAACTTTCAGTGACTGATTCTCTTTTACATCTATTTCGTAGAAAACCTCTTACCTCTTACCTCTTACCTCTTACCTCTTACCTCTTACCTCTTACCTCTTACCTTACTTATGAAACAAACGATACAATTTTGAAGATTCTATTAGACATAAAAAAGGCTACCATCTCTGGTAGCCTTTTAAGTTAATAAACTACTATTTTATATTTATAGCTTACCTTTTACCGCTTCAGGAATTTCTTGAAATCCCGCCGGAATAGCTGTAGAAAAAATCACCTCCTCATTTTCTATCTCAGCTGAATAATTTATCGCTGTAAATACCATCTGCATACCCTTTGACAGGGTAGTAAACTCTAACGGAAAACCAGGAAGGTTGCTATTTACAATTTCATGACCTGAAAAATCAAACTTCAATTTATCCGTATACCAATAAACTGAAGTAACCCCATTACTCTTAACAATCGCTTTCTTACATTCAAATCCAAGGATCATTTTTGTTCCTTCCACCAGTTGAATGTCTTCGTTTTCTGTTTTTTGAGGTACCATCCCCATTTCATCCGCTAATCCAGTAATATAGAACTTTCCAATTACCCCATCAAACAAACGTATTCCATTATTTGATAATCGATCTAAAATAACCGACACTTTCATCATCTCATTCATCTTGAAATCAATTCTAGATTTTTCCTCTGAAAAATATATATCAAGACTACTTCCGACAAGGTTTGGTTGCGCATTAACAACCACTGTATCCATTTGAGTTGCTTCAACTTGATAATTTATCACTCCCTCTTTCGCTTGAGAAAAAGACAGGTATCCATTCACAAATAAGCATACGAAAACAACAACTTTTTTCATAATGTTTCCCATTAATTTTAATAGTCTTTAAAGGTACCTCATTCGAGAGAAAAACACAAAAAAAGTTGTTCATTATTGATCTATTACATCGAACATCAAAACCTACGCATACTACTGAAAATCAACAAAAAGAAACCAATTTTCAGACATTCTATTCAACTAAACAAATCAAGTATCTTAACCATGTACAATTGACATTAAATTTCCCCAACACACACTCACATCAAAATATGGTCATCCACATCATTATTTTGGAAAGCTCGCGACAAATGAATATCCTTGCAGTCATAAAATCGCCATTGCCATGTTTAGTCAGACCAATTAATACTTGATTAACAAACCCTAACCGGAATTAAAATATTAAATCAAACAACCGGTTTGATTCAAATGTTGTCTAATAATTATCAGACAAATTTTGAAGGAATTGATGAATATGGATAAAATAAAAGTTGTTATCATTGAGGATGAGTTTTTTGCCGCAAGTCATTTGAAAGATGTTGTAGAAAACCTTGGTTATGAAGTCATAAACATTTTTGATAATGGAGAAGATTTTTTAGGGGAAGAATATTGGGATTTTCAAATCGCAATTGTTGACATTTTCTTATCTGGAATACTAACCGGTTTGGATATTGCCAAAGAAATGAAAGCTAAGAATAAACCATTCATCTTTTTAACAGCAAATAAAGACTCCAAAACATTAAAAACTGCAGCCAATTTACATCCCATTGGCTACATTAGTAAACCTTTTAATGAAATCGATGTGGAAGCTTCATTAGAAATTGCTTCTTCAACACTTATTGAACCTCTTTTGGTTAGAGGCGCGAAAGGGGTTGAAACCTTAAATCCTAACGACATTCTATACATAAAATCTGATGGTGCCTACGTTGAAATAAAGACAAAAGAAAAATCCATTATTCAACGAAAATATATAAAAGATCTAATGATCTTACTTCCTAATTTTTTCATCCGTACGCATCGTTCATATGTTGTAAATTCAAACCATATTGAGCAACGTACAGGATCTACAGTAATCGTTGACGGACAAAGTATTCCGATTTCCAAAAGTTACAAGGAATCTAGTAAATAATTAACGTTATTCCCGATTAAAAATAAAGCTATAAGCTCCAGATTTGGGATCAAAACTATACTTGCTACCTTTCACTCGACTAACAAGTTCTCCAATAAGCTCCAATCCCGTGCCCTTCTTCACATCTTTTTCATGAGCAGAACCATCACAATAGTAATATTTAAACCCTTCAGAAACAGGTTTAACTTGAATAGAAATTACTTTATCATCTGAAGTGTTATGCTCTATGGTATTCGAAAGCATTTCATTAAAGATAAGACCGAAATAAATTATACGTTCGCTTCTTAATTTAACATCATCAATATCAATAACGACTTCAAAATCACTTGATAGAATAACATTATATAACTTCACAATTTCCGAAAAATAGGTGTTCATACTAACAAACTCATTATGAACATCTGCATATAAATGTTTATGCAAAGCACTAATGGTACTAATCTTACCAGCCATACGGTTCAATGCGTTTTGATTAGAATCATTCAAGCCCTTAGAACTGTATTTCAACATAGAGATAATCATCTGTAAATTGTTCTTTATTCGATGATTGCTCTCAACTATCAACATGTGATAGCGTTCATTTAAAACCCCCACCTCTTCCATTGTTTCACTTAACCTCCTCTTTAGCTGTCTTTCACGCGAAACCCAAATAAAAAAAGCAATTGCGATCAATATTAAAACAAGAATTACGATGATCAAACCATTAGATCGAGTTCTCTGTAAAGTCAATTCAAGTGTTTTCTCCTTATTAAAACGTGCATTTTCCCTAGCTTCTTTCTGATATTTTTCAGTGTCATAAATGGTTTGAAAAGAAGACATTTGATCATAAGAATTTTGACGGACGTGCTCTACTGTTTCTCCATTTGCCAACCCCATCCAATACGAGTGTGCCACTGTATCTTTACTATTTCGATTAGCAATAATTGCATAAATACGACTTTTCACAGCATGCCATTGGGTACCTTCAATATGCTCAACTAAAACCTCTGAAAGGGAATCCGCTTTATGAAAGTCACCTCTTCCCAATAAAATCTCAAGGATGTTCGCCATGACCCATGCCTCATTGTGTGGATCCTTATTAGCTTTAAACAACTCCTTAGCTTTCAAGAGATTTATCATTCCCTGATCTTGCATATTAACCCGCCCCTGTATGAAGCCTAGCTCATTACGCATGGCCGCTTCCTCTATTGGCATATTATACTTCTCTGCATAGGAAATGCCTTGATTCAAATAAAAAAACAACGAATCCTTTTTTTCCTCATCAGACAGTATCATCCCTTGATTATATAACGCTGCAAGTCGGCTCAATTTTTGAACATGTAATTTGGGATATTTATGAGAATCGTTCAAGGAACGCAACATCTCTAACCCTCTTTCAAAATCATCGGATTTCCTAAGCAATTCGGCAATTTTTATCATTACCTCTATTTCCTGCTCACGATTCTCACTTATACGAGCAAAATTCAACGCATCTGTTAATTTTTCAAGACAATCACCATAAAGATTAACGTCTTCATAAACTTCAGCTTCTTCTATCAACTGAAAAAACAAGCTGTCCAAATTTCTAGATTGCGCAAAAAGCCCAGTAGATAAACTACATGACATAACGAAACACATGAAATAGACAAATCGATATACCGACATTACTTAATTTTCAACCCAAAATACCTAATAAAAAGTTGTTGTGCACAAAAACGTTGTGAACACTATTATTTTGTGGTAAACCCAATTAAGTTGTACCGAATAAAAAGTTCGGTAAAAACAAATAAACTCAATAGCAATTGAACATTCTAGCCTCATGCCAACTATTTCATCTAAACGACGGATTTCCAATAAGGAGAATCTATCCATCTACGTTCTTCAGAATAATAAGCAATCTTCTTCTCCATATACTGATGAAAAGTAGTTTCCATAAGGTATAGATAGGAATCCATAGCATCCTTTTTGTTATTCAAAGCACTCGCTATTGCATGCCCCCCATAAAAACCTGAAGCTAATGAAGATGTAATTCCGTAAGAAGAAATTGGATCATAAGAATATGCGGCATCTCCAACTGCCAACCAATTATCGCCATATGGAATGTCTAAACGACTTGTTCCTGCAGGCATCATTTTTATTTGATTAAAATCCATTAAAGCTATATCCAAAAGGAGAGAAATATGAAAGCTGGACTCAAGCTCTTTTTTTAAAAACATGGGGATTTGCTCTTTCTTCGGAACGATCTTTTTTATGGTAAAGAACATTACTATTAATTCACTTTCTCCTTGCGGAGCCGCATACCACCAACCATTCTCAGTAGCCTCAACAGTTATTTGTCGTTGTATACTACATTCTAGTTTAACTTTAAATGTAAGCGCAAACTGTTCATCTAATTTACGTTTATTTCCGCCAAACTGATTTGCCACAGATGCCTTTCGGCCTGTAGCATCAACAATGTAACTTCCATGTAAAGTCTTAACATTTTCACCATTATCAACACTAACCGTAATTACACGATCTTTTGAAATAATCTCCTTTAATTTATATCCAATCAAAAGGCTCCCACCATATTTACGAACATGCCGCCTTAATTGACTTTCAAAATACAATCGGTCAAGCAAAAAACCAGGTCCGTAAACATCACGGATAAACTCCTTTTGTTCAAGTTTATTAGTACCCCAACAACTCTTATTACCGTAATACTGACTATGTTTTGAATCATTAACAATATAAGTCAGTCCGAGTTTCTCTAACAAAGGTTTTGCATTTGGCGGAATCGCCTCTCCTGGCTTATTAATTGGCTCATAACGTGCTTCAACAATACAATTAGAGAATCCACGAGCCGTCAAAGTAAGAGAAGTGGCGATCCCAGCAGGACCGCCACCAATAATAATTACATCGTATTTAGATTTATCGTTCGCCACGATCTAAAGTTCTTCTCTTTCGATTACTCTTAGGTGCATCCGATTTAAGCTCCATGGTTGTCTTAAGAGCATGGTCCAAACTATCGACCATTCGGGATTTTGAACCTACAAAAGCTTTATCAGTATGAATATTATTAATGTCACCTTCAGCATACAACACTTGAGCTAGTGTTTGATCAGGCTCTTCCTCTGTAAAGTTTCTACCCATTTCAACCCAAGCAATTGTTGGGAGATATCCATCCTCATTGTTGGGAACAACCTTTTCTTGTTTAGTCATAATTCCTAAATGCTCCCACTCGTTAACCATATTCGTTAACCGTTTCAAATGATCAGCCTCAATATCTCTCAACCAATCTTGACGATAATCAAGATGCTTTAATCGTTGAGCAATATTAACATGTCCTGCCTGAATTCTCTCATAACTGTCTTCCACAAACACTTGATTAGGAACTCTCGCAGCCCAAAAAGAAGGAAGGGGTAGATAAGTTGACACAGTATATCCAGAAAGACAACTCGCTTCATCCGTTTGCCACGGAACTCCCATCCATCGGGTTAACGAACCTGGACCATTAATCGAACAAGGGCCATTTGGGCTTAACGCTATTTCCGACGTAAGTACATCTCCAAAATCAAGCGGAATAGAATCCCCCTCTGGCACCGTTTTCAATCGATATGCTGATTCCCACATACTTTTAACTCGCATTGTCCAAGTTAATTCGATTCCAGGATGAAAAGGACCTCCCAAACAATTGTCTAATGGTGCTTGTTTTAGAGCATCAATCTGCTCAGGCAAAGTCAATTTATCAAATGGTATAACCTTTCTTGGTTCTCCAACAATAAAGTCTCCTGACTTCCATCTACAAAGTCGATCATATTGTACTACGGTTACAGACAAATCATCTAAGGATATACCCTGATAATCGTTAAAGCCGTCACCGTAAAAAGGAGGGATTTCCTTAGGTGAATATTCATCCGCTCTAGGATTTCTAAACCAAGCAAAAACACGTTCACGAAATTCTGCACTTTTTGCACTAGGATCTTTCAAAAGGTCTACAATTCTCGGGTCCGTAAAATCAGAAGGCGAATTTTTCCCAAACAACATATTAAAGCCTTCATTAACCCATTGAGTATTGGTCATTCGCTCAAAAATTGGATAGACATCCCTCCAAAATTCAACGCCATGTTTTGATGGATTTGGATAATCCATTTCTTGAATGAATAAATTCTGAACAACATCATTCATAGTAACAACACCATATAACCCTTGCCCATAATTGGGAGGAGTAACCGCAATCATGGCCGGTGTAGCATTATAGGATTTTTTATCTATCGATACAGTCGCACGAACAACTCCATCACAAGTATCATCATGCCAACCTTCATTATTTGCGAATGTTGTAATCGGTACATTATTATGTGACTCAGCTCCTCCGTCACCAGCAAAAAACAATAGACGCCCTTCACTATCCGTTTCTATATGACCTAAATCAACGTTCTTACCATAAAATTTCCCGTCATCGAAATGATAATCTTCCCCTTTAGTATCGATTCCATAAATGGATTTAGGACTTGGCTTAATAGCTAATTGCTCTCTATATCCACCTACAACCTCACTATTTCGCCGAATAGAAGGAATCCCGTATTTCGGTCCAAGGTCTAATGCATTATTAAACTCGTACCATGCAGGCTTCAAATTCGCTACTTCTACGCGCCATTCAATTCTTGCTTCTTTAGCCGTTAACTCACGAATGACTTCACCTTCAGCATTAAAAGCATATATTCTAAATCGAGTTACCTCTTTTTTGATTCTTCCCTCTTTGTCTTTATAGCCTCCTGGTGGTACAACTGAAACTCCAGGTTGTTCCGAAGCCAAAAAATATTCCGTTGTTGAATTCCCAATTCGAGAAATTCCGATTGGTGGATAGATCGCAACATGATCTATTTCATTTGATCTCATGTGGTTAGATTTTAGTAATTCTTTCAAATCTATTAAAATACGCCTAGCTATTAATGAGCATTTATACCTGTTTTATGTAAAACGATGAAAATTGATTATTAAAAACTGCCACACGTCTTTTGATAACTGCTACACGTCTTTTGGTAAACGTCCTTCCTATACAAGGCCAAATAAATTGGTCAAACAACTAATTATCAGTATATTAATATCTCACCATCAAAATCCATTCATTATGTATTATAATCAAAAAGAGCTCACTCTTCTCTACAACAAAGAGCGGGAATTGGATCGGAAAACGCTGGCAACTGCACACGTAGTTAGTAAATTGATTAATCGACAAGAAATCCATTCAAATCGAGTATCCGAAACGTTATTTTACATATTGGTAAATAAACTTGGAGGAGACCCTAAATCATTCATTGACAAATCAAAACCATATTATCAGAATGAATTAAAAGGAAAAGAATTGAGTCAATATGGTTGGTATTCTGTATTCATGCATCGGCCAGAATTATTACGAGCACCCATTGCTTTATATCACGGAAAAGCAATACTCTGCACATCATCCAATGATGTATTAAAACTTCAATAAATTGGATTGATCAAATATCGGATCTTCCCAAAGAAGAGAAAAGACGAAGAATCATTCATCTTTTCTCTTTTTTTTTGCTCTAAAATATAGAGGAACATAGTTTTCCAACAATTAAAAAAACCATTCATCACACAACTATTCTAATTGTCTTAAAAAAAACTTAAATTTCGCGAACATTCAGTATTCTATGAAAAAAACTTTTTTGGGAGTATCCCTCCTAGCCCTAGCAAGTTGCTCAACAAAACAAAACATGACAGAAGCACCAATCGCAAATAAAACGGAAAAAAAGATAACAACGCACGGAGATACTCGTATCGACAATTACTTCTGGATGCGTTTATCCGATGAACAAAAAAACGCTGAAAATCCAGATAAGCAAACTCAAAGTGTATTAAATTATCTTAACGCCGAAAATGCATACTCGAAGACGGTAATGGCGCACACAGAAGATCTTCAAGGCTCCCTATATGACGAAATCGTGGGTAGAATAAAGCAAGATGACGAATCTGTTCCTGTAAAAGTCAATGGCTATACATATTACAGCCGATTCGAAGAAGGAAAAGACTACGCATTATACTGCAGAAAAAAAGGTGGAGAAGAAGGAGAAGAAGAAGTGATGTTAAATGGACCTGAAATGGCTGAAGGACATAGTTACTTTGCCATTGGAGGACGTTCTGTAAGTGACAACAATGAACTTTTAGCTTACAGTACAGACCTAGTCTCCAGAAGACAGTATACAATTTCCATCAAAAATTTGGTTACTGGTAAAGTATACAAAGACAAAATTGAGAATACCACTGGAGGAATTACTTGGGCAAACGATAACAAAACAATATTCTATACGAAAAAGGACCCTGTAACACTGAGGTCTTATCAAATTTATAAGCATATAATAGGTACAGATCAATCCTCAGACAAACTTGTATTTGAGGAGAAAGATGAAACTTTTGGATGCTCTGTATATAAAACAAAATCAAAGAAATATTTGATGATCGCTTCCTATCAGACGCTTTCCACTGAATACCAATTCTTAGATGCTGATAATCCAGGCGGTGAATGGACCATATTCCAACCGCGAGAGCGTAACCTTGAATATTCAGTAAATCATTATGAAGATAATTTTTACGTAGTAACCAATTGGAATGCACGAAATTTCCGATTAATGAAAACTTCAGTCGATGCTACCGCAAAAGATAACTGGCAAGAAGTAATTGCTCATCGAGAAGATGTTCTTATAGAAGGAATTGATATTTTCAAAAATCAATTAGTTGTTTCTGAGCGTGAAAGTGGTTTGACTCAATTAAGAATTATTAATTGGGATGATAATTCTGAACACTATATTGAATTTAATGATCCTACGTATTCTGTTTATTCTTTTGCAAACCCAGAATTTGATACTAAAACACTTCGCTTCAACTATACTTCATTAACAACACCAAGTACAGTCTATGATTATGACATGGTCAGCAAAGAAAAAAACCTTAAAAAGCAACAAGAAGTATTAGGAGGAGAATTTTCTCCAGATAATTATGAATCTGAGCGTGTTTTTGTAACAGCTCGAGATGGTGTAAAAGTACCCGTTTCAATCGTTTACAAAAAAGGATTTAATAAAGATGGTAAATCACCACTTCTTTTATACGGATACGGATCATATGGAGCCAATATGGATCCATACTTCAGCTCTGTGAGATTAAGCTTATTGGATCGAGGATTCGCCTTTGCTATTGCTCATATTCGTGGAGGACAAGAAATGGGGCGTCATTGGTATGAAGACGGTAAACTATTAAAAAAGAAAAATACTTTCTATGATTTCATTGATTGCGGTAAGTACTTAGTAGAAAACAAGTACACATCAAAAGAACATTTGTATGCTCAAGGCGGAAGTGCCGGTGGTTTATTAATGGGAGCAGTTATTAATATCGAACCTGAATTATGGAATGGAGTAATTGCCGCTGTTCCTTTCGTCGATGTTGTTTCAACTATGCTTGATGAGAGTATTCCATTAACTACCGGGGAATTTGATGAGTGGGGAAATCCAAAAGATAAAGAATATTATAATTACATCAAGTCCTATTCTCCATATGACAACATTGAGAAAAAAGCATATCCAAACTTGTTAATCACAACAGGTTATTGGGATAGTCAAGTACAATATTGGGAGCCTGCAAAATGGATAGCCAAATTACGTGACTACAAAACCGACGACAATTTATTAATCATGAATTGTAACATGGAAGTTGGTCATGGCGGAGCCTCAGGACGATTTGAACGCTATAAAGAAGTTGCTTTGGAATACGCTTTCTTACTCGATTTGGAGGGTATTAAAAACTAATAGTAAATCAAGTCTTAATAAAAAAAGGGAGCAAGGATTACTTGTTCCCTTTTTTATTTTCAAGAAAAAAACAACAATTAAATTAAACCTTTTGAATTCTTCGCTGTCAAACCTATGTTGATATAAAAAAAGCACCATGAAAAATACAAGAATATTACTAACAATGCTTTCCTTATCAATATTCAGTTTTGGGCAGGATATTGATTCTACAGGATTAGAAGGTGACAACCTTGACCTCAATGGAGTGTTGGAACTTTTTCACGAATCTGAAAGCATCGAAGACTTTGAAAAGAAGTTAAACACCGAAAGTAACGGAGTCAATAACCTAGATCTAAATGAAGATGGAGAGGTCGATTATATTAAAGTTGTTGATCATGCAGATAGCACATCTCATGCTTTAGCACTTCAGGTTCCAGTAAGTGAAAGCGAGTCGCAAGACGTTGCTGCTATTGAAATTGAGCAAACTGATAGTGAAACCACAAAACTTCAAGTAATTGGTGATGCAGAATTGTACGGCGAAGAATACATGATCGAGCCACAAAATGAAACAAACAAAACTATCGTTGTTAACGTAAACACATGGCGTCCTATTCGATATATATACGGACCTAGATATGTACCGTATCGTTCACCATATAGATGGGGCGTATTTCCTAGATGGTATCGACCATGGAGAAGAGTTGGCTGGGCTGTATATCGTCCACGAGTGAGAAGATATCATAGACCTTGCTATCGACGTACACGTGTTCGACGTTGTGTACACATCCATAACCATTATCACAAACACCATGTACATTCAAAAACATTTCATGCATCCCATCATCACAAACACACCAAAAAAGCCGTTGGGCCTGCGCACAATAAAAGCCACGCAAAAACGAATGCGAAAAAAACTCCAAACGGAGGAAAGGGAAAGAATGTTCATACAACACACTCCAAAACTCAAACACATCATAAAACGGTGAAAAAATCGAGTGCTCCTACACATAAAGCACAACAAAAAAAATCGACGCAACAAAAATCTAAAACCTCACCTCATAGATCAAGTGCAAGTCCAAAGAAAAAGAAAGCTAATACATCTCGAAGTACTTCGGGAACAAGAAGTAAAAGTACTAAAGCAAAATCCAGTCGTGGAAAAACACGCAAAGGAAGAAGGTAATCAATTGCTTTAATTTGAATAAAGGAGGTCAAATTTGACCTCCTTTATTTGTTTCTATACGATTCTAGTGCATCACCCTTTAAAATTTCGTTTCTTTGCACTCTAATACGTAGAAGGTATGGCACATAAATCTGGTTTTGTAAACATTGTAGGAAGTCCAAACGTTGGTAAATCAACGTTAATGAATCGTTTAGTAGGAGAAAAACTATCCATTGTTACCTCCAAAGCTCAAACAACACGTCATCGTATATTAGGGATTGTAAACAACGATGATTATCAAATTGTTTTCTCTGACACCCCAGGTGTAGTAAATGCAGCATACAAATTGCATGAAAACATGATGGACTATGTAAACATGTCTATTCGTGATGCAGATGTTCTTTTGTTCATTACAGATACAAGAGAAACAGAAATGAATCATAAAGAAACATTAGAGCGTATTCAAAAATTAGAGGTTCCTGTAATCTGTTTAGTAAACAAGATGGATCTTTCTGATCAAAAGCAGGTAGCAGAAAAACTAAGCTACTGGCAAAAACGTCTTCCAAATGCAACAATATTTCCAATATCAGCTTTACATGGCTTTGGAGTAGATGGTGTATGGGAAACGATCTTGAACAACATTCCTGAAAGTCCACCATATTTTGCAAAAGATGCGATTTCAGATCGTCCAATGCGCTTTTTCGTATCGGAAATCATTCGTGAAAAGATCTTTGTGCATTGTCAAAAGGAGGTACCGTACGCATGTCAAGTTGAAATTGAAGAATACAAAGAAGAAGAAGATATTACGCGTATCCGTGCATTAATTATAGTAGAAAGAAACTCTCAAAAAGGGATTCTGATAGGAAAAGGCGGTGACATGTTGAAGCGTATCGGATACGAATCTCGTAAGGAAATTGAAAAGTTCATCGAAAGCAAAGTGTTCATGGAAACATTTGTAAAAGTAGATAAGGACTGGCGAGGTTCAGAACAAAAATTAAAAAAGTACGGATACTAGTATTTATCTGGCAATCCATAAGGAATCATGGGAAATATTATCGCAATTGTAGGACGTCCAAATGTTGGAAAATCAACACTATTTAACCGTTTAACGGAATCTAGACGCGCCATTGTAAAGGAAGTTAGTGGAGTGACACGAGATCGCTTATATGGTCGTGGAGTATGGAATGGTGTTGAGTTCTCGGTAATTGACACTGGAGGATACGTAAAAGGATCTGATGATATTTTCGAAGGTGAAATTCGGAAACAAGTTGAAATTGCTATTGACGAAGCCAATGTAATCATTTTCATGGTCGACGTCACTACTGGAATTGTTGATCTCGATGAGGTGGTTGCAAATTTACTTCGCAAATCACGAAAAAAAGTATACATCGTTGCCAACAAAGTTGATAATACCGAGCGCTTTGGATTATCAGCTGAATTTTGGTCGCTTGGACTAGGGGAAGTATTTGATTTATCGGCTACAAATGGTTCTGGAACAGGAGAGTTGCTTGACGAAATTGTAAAAGAATTTGACATTGATACCGATCCAAGTAGAGAAGAAGATGATCTTCCGCACTTTGCCGTTGTAGGAAAACCAAATGTTGGAAAATCATCATTGGTAAATGCCCTTACAGGAGAAGAACGAAATATTGTTACAGATATCTCTGGTACTACGAGAGACTCTATTAATACACGCTATAATTCTTTTGGTTTTGACTTTATGCTAGTTGATACCGCAGGAATTAGGAAAAAGGCGAAAGTACATGAAGACATTGAGTATTACTCTGTACTTCGATCAGTACGTGCAATTGAAAACTCAGATGTTTGTATTTTCATGATTGATGCGCAAGAAGGGATTCAAAAACAAGATTTGAATATTTTCTACATCATCGAGAAAAACTCGAAAGGAATTGTTGTATTGGTGAATAAATGGGATCTGGTTGAAAAGGACCATAAGACAATGGGGGAATACGAAGAAAAGATTAGAGAACAATTGGCACCGTTCAATGACGTGCCTATTTTATTTACCTCTACGATTACTAAACAACGTATTCATAAGGCCCTGGAAACAGCAATGTACGTGCATGAAAATAGAGTTAAGAAAATCCCAACCTCTAAACTTAACGAGGTGATGTTGGATATCATTCTTGCTACTCCTCCTCCGTCCTTAAAAGGAAAATACGTTCGCATCAAATACGTTCAACAGCTTCCTTCACATGCACCATCCTTCGCTTTCTTTTGTAATCTACCGCAATATATCCCGGATAGTTACAAACGATTTATAGAAAATAGAATGCGTGATATTTTTGACTTTAAAGGCGTTCCTATTAAGATTTTCTTCCGAAAAAAGTAAAAGAATTCTTATATACCCATTAATTGAAAATTAATTTTTTCGTTACTCTGTTTTTTTCTGCCGAAAAATTAACTTTGGTAAATGCGATTTGCTGCGATCGATATTGGGACTAATGCCGCTCGTCTTCTTGTTGGAGAAGTGACGGAATTTGAAGGAGCTTCCTTTGTAAAGAAAGTTTCCTATACTCGTATACCTCTTCGACTAGGTGAAACCGTATTCGGTGAAGGTCAAATCACCGAAAAAAAACGCATCGAATTCGCAAAAAGCATGAAAGCTTTTAAATTGATTTCGGAAATATTTGAAGTTAAACAACTTCGCGCTTGTGCGACTTCAGCTATGCGTGAAGCAAGTAATGGTGAGCTTGTTCGACAACAAATCGCGGAAGAAACTGGTGTAAATATTGAAATCATCTCCGGTGACGAAGAAGCAAAACTCATTTTTTCAACATTTTTTCTTTTAAACATTGATAAAAGCGTTCCTTTTATTGTAGTCGATGTCGGTGGTGGCAGTACTGAAGTCAGTGTATTTGAAGATGGTAAAAGAGTTGGTGCTAAATCCTTCAAAGTAGGAACCATTCGGTTATTAAAAAAGAAAACCGATCCCGGTATCTGGAAACAAATTCGTAACTGGCTTTCTGAACATGTAGACTTATCCGAACTCCATCAAATATATGCCACTGGTGGAAACATAAATAAAGCACATAAAATTTTAGGTGGTAGCTATATGAAACCTCTTTCCGTTTCAGCATTGTCTGATTTTCGCGACCAGCTTTCATCTCTATCTCTAGAAAGTAGAATCAACATGTATCAGCTAAAACCAGACCGAGCGGATGTATTGATTCCAGCCTTAGATATCTATTTATACATTCTTAAAGAATTAGATTGCTCTGAAATAATTGTTCCAAAAATTGGTTTATCTGACGGTATGATTTACAGCATGTATCTAGATCATAAATAAAATTATTGGATTTGAACACCGATTAAAACAACATCATCCACTTGTTCTAGATCACCTTTCCAGTTATCAAAAGCTTCTTCAATATACTTCTGTTGCTCTTCCATAGACAAAGGCGCAGACAATAATAACAGCTCCTTCAAACGCTTAGTCATAAATTTCTTCCCTTTATCTCCTCCGAATTGATCTATATATCCATCTGAAAACGTATAAACCATATCGCCAGGCTGTATATTAACCTCCTGATTAGTAAACCGATGTTTATTCCCTCCAAAGCCAATTGCCTCCCTATCCCCTTTCAATCGAATCATCTCATCACCTCGAATGATCAACGCACTATTTTTGGCTCCGGAAAAATACAAGCGTTTATTAAATGAATCTATGGCACAAAACGCTAGATCCATTCCATCTCTAATCTCCTCGTCATTATAGTATGAATTAAGTGATAAATTAACCTCATTATTCAAGAAGTCAAGCATTTCCCCTGGACTCTGAACCTCGTTATTGGTTTTTCCAAGTTCCAACAAGTGATTTCCGATAATACTCATAAACGCCCCTGGAACTCCATGCCCTGTGCAATCTACCGTTGCATAAAAGATCAATCCATTAGGCCATTTCTTTGTAGGAGCAATACTATCAATCCAATAAAAATCGCCGCTTACAATATCTTTAGGGCGAAATGTAATAAACGACTTTGGTAAAATACTCTTAAACTTCTGTTCATTTGACAATACAGCCTTTTGAATCCGTTTTGCATACTGTACACTGGAAATAAAATCTTGATTCTTCTCTTTAAGTTCTTTTCTTTTTTCTTCAATTTCTTTGGTTCTATTCATTACTTCCTGTTCTAACCGAACATTCACCTCAGACATCAATAAATTCTTCTCTTCCAATTCAATCAACAACTGCTGTTGCGCTTTCTTCGTCTCCTCCTCAAGCTGTTTATATTTGCCAACCATCAATATTGACAAACAAATGATCTCACAAAGAACACCAATTTTCAACGAGTTTTGTGTTAGTTCGGGAGCGTCAATAACATTAAAATTGCCAAGAATAAAAATAATCGCACCTACTGATAAACAACTTAATCCAAGAATAAATAATGGACTTACAAACCGATTTCTTCGGACCTTTATTCCTATAGTCAAAATAGCTAATACAGCAAGTAAACTCATTCCATTTACAAGAACATAGGACAATTCATAGAGCTTCCCGGTCGTTAGAGAGAGAAGCACAATTACAAATATTAGGAAAGCAAAAAACATTAATACCTTTCTAATCTTCCCCTCTAATTTCAAATAATTGGCACCATAAATCAACGCTGAAATAACGGTTACTCCAGCAATAATTATTATTAAATGTTGCGTCAAATAACCTCCCGAAGTAAAGAGGTATTTATGAAGGTATCCATCAAGGGAAAATTGAAGTAATCCTGAAAAAAAGACATAAATAGAATACTGAAGGAACAAACGATCTTTTAACAGAATAAAAAATGTTATATAAATCGCAATAACGAACAAGAAAACTCCATAAAATATTCCAAATCCAAACTGCCTTATATTTTCACTTTCATTGAATTTATCCGATTCCCAAAACACTATTGGGAGACTGATAATTTCTCCATCACTTTCAAGCCTTAACACATACTCAACAGATTCATTACTTCCGATTTCTAAGGGTAAAACAGAACGATTGGTTCGAACAGACTTCCTCTCAAACGGAATTCCATCACCAGAATATAATCGATTATGTGTAGAAACATCTGTTAACTCAACTCCGTTTGTAATTGGTCGAGCTGTTTCAAGCATTAATCTCTGTTTCTCAGTAGATTCATTCACCACTACAAAATGAATAAAAAAATGATCTGAGGTAAAATCGAGGTTCTCCATCGAATGTGTCAATACACGTTTCTTACATTCGGTCTTTCTTTTTAAAAAGTCGTCTACCGAAATAACCTCATCATTTCCAGTATATAATGTAAAATGATTAGTAATTGAATGATTCAATAACTTGTCATTTGAAGAAAACGAAATAGTATCTTGCGCATCCAACAATTTTGGAAAAAACAATATTATCAGGAGGGCAGTTGTTGTAAAAAGTACTTTCAAAATAGTATGAATATGAACTAAAAATACATAAATCCATTATACTTGATAGGCATTTCAGAAAAACGCTCGAACTTCCATTCCTCCAGAATGGATCGGTCTATTTTCTTCTGATTTTCTTCCATTATATTGAATTGACAACTGTAAACTCTTGGAAATAGATCGCTGATAACTGACATTCCAAGTATAGTTCACCCCAGGTTTCAACCCTTCCAACATCTCAAACCCAAGTGCTGAATTAGCGATTCCATCATAGGCTATTTGAACAATTTTTATTCCTCCTTGTAAACTCCCTTTCTTTAATTGATTGTACTTCAAAGTTGTTCCTAACTCTAACACTTTTGCAATTTCTCCTCCCAATAAAGAATCGTTTTTCTTTTCAGAAACACGTCCATCCAATGTTAACCTAAATACAGTTGAGGGTTGATAAATTATGCTAGGCTCAACAACACCATATGCTAATCGATAATCTCGTCCTGATGTATAATCGGCTTCGGAATGCCTATCTCCAACTTTACCCGAAAGTTCAAGAGTAAACTTTCTCATCAAGTTTAAACGCATCGAGACTTCATGAAAGCGATTCAACTTAGAATCAAACCCACTTGCTAATAGAGTCTTACCCTGTACATTTTGATAGATATAATTTGCATTAAAAATGCTAGACGTTCGATTAAAAAATACTGTATTTCGAATATTTGAATTTGTTGCGAGCAAATTTACATCATCAATCTCGGCATAAAACGGATTAAAGGCCTCATTTCCATCAAAATAATTTGTCTTCCGATTAATTCTAACTCGAGCTTGGTCTGAGAACATCGATATTATTTTTAAAACCCCTTTCTTTTGTCCCCAAATTCTTTTCGGTCGCCAATATATAGATTGATTAAACTCATTTGAATACGTTTTCACATACTCATTACTCGGCGTAAATACGCGAATATAACTTGCCTGGTCTGCAAAAAGTGCGATTTCAAATTCATTCAAATCTTTAATCCCATCATTGTTATAATCAATCCATGTATATACCCCTTGTCCATCATTCACCTGGATATATTGAAACTCCTTTTTCAGTTCCAATCCAGAACCAACCTCATAAAAACTATTAAACGTTAATGCACTTTTCCAAAGTTTAAATTCATATTGAATTCTACCCAAAAGTGTATTCTCTGGTGCTTGATTAATTAAGGATGAATTCGTAATTCTCAACTCTCGATAACTTGTAATAACAGTTAACCTTTGGTTTTTCCACTCATTAAATGATAACTCTCCCCCCACAGATCTAGCCTTTGCAACATCAACCAAAGAAATACTATCAGATCTCCTATCAAATCGCTCTCTAAAAAACAATTTATAACTATTCTTAATCGAATCGCCATTAGCAACAAATAACTGATAATCGAAAAATTGATAACTATTTGGTTCAAGTATTCCAGAATTAAATCGATTTAATTCATGATCATCTTTATACCCAATTTTAATCCAACCCAATTGCTGAGTAACCTCTGATCTATGTCTAATAAATTCATTCTTTCTTTCTGCTTCACTTGAAAGGTAACTTCCATTCCAATTTGCAGTAAACCCATTAGCCTTCCAACTCCCTGTTCCTTTAGCACGTAATCCGGAATAGTCCTCACCAATTAAATATTGTTGTCCCTCAATATTTAGATTACCGTTCTTTCGATGTACGAAATTTGCGCCAAGTTTTGATGCTATCTGATTACCTACATATCCTTTATTTCGTGTATTCCAGTCTCGATCAAACTCTACGGATCTATACTGCTCAATAGGAGTGAAATTTCGATCACGAACTTCAATTTCCGCTTTAGTTTTCAATTTCCATTTAGGTATACTATCTCTAGACAGAGGAATCTCCCCCATTAATTTTGCTATCCCCCCAACACTTTGATCATCTTCCCTGTCTCGATTTGAAAACGTATTTTTATCATTCTTAGAATACGCCCATTCAGTTTCGAAATGTAATCCTTTTCGTAATTGAATATTAACACCAGAAGTAACCATTTGACGTTGCTGAGGAGTAATGATCAATCGAGATGGTTGATAATCTCCTTGAGAAACTCCAGCTACAGGGTCAACCCAAACATATACTTTTCCTAATGCATTATAATTACTAAAGATATAATCTCCTTTTCCAGCACCCACAAATTCAAATGTAGCTCGATATAACGCTGAATCAGGGTTCACACTGTAAACTAACACAGAGTCATTACCCGCCAAACTAACCAATTTATATAAGTTTTGATTCTCAAAATATCCAATAGAATCAATACTAGAAGTCCTAGCTAGGTCTATCGTATCTCCAATAGAAGAAAGTAAACTCTTCTGACTTAAAGATAGCTCTTGTTGTAACGTTTGATTCTTTGCATCTTGTTCCGAATATGCATTGAGCCAAAAACGCATTTTTTTTGACCGATAACTCGTTGCCGATTGTAAAAGTGATCGAGCATAATTTTGATCTGAATACTGAAACTCAAGCACAATTCTAGAATCCTTTGTTATTTGATTTCTTGATGTAAAAGTAACCTCACCAGTATTGTAATCAATTACGTAATCAAACTCCTGTCCTCGATCTAACTGTCGTCCATCAATATAAACACGTTCAGTCCCAGATAGAATAATAATGAAGGGCTCATTTTGAGAACCCTTTAAACGATATGGTCCTTGATTACCTTCAACTCCTTGAATAATTTGACGTTGAAACTTTCCTTTTGAAAGCGCCCCGCTAGCTTGCGTCTTCCATAAGCGTGTAGAATCTTTTCGCCATTCATAATTCATCGTTAATCCCTGTGCCCTCTTTTTATATGCCATAAAATATCCCTCTGGCTTTTTCAACCAAAAATCTCCAGCAATTAATTTTAATTGATCATTATATACCTGAATAAAAACCTGATCGAATTCCCTCAATTTATTCGTATTTCCATCGGGCTGAATCGGAAGATTATCATCTGAAACAGAAGCTAACAATTTTAAATTTGGAGCTATTTGCCCTGACAATTGCAAATTCAAGGTAGAATTAACCCCTAGATCTTGATTGTTTCCAAAAGAAATACCTCTTGAAATACTTCCAGATTTATTCAATGAAGAACCTCCAAAAAAATCAGAATTAGTTGATGTTCCAGAAATCAAAAAGCGTTCTCGAAATCCTCTTTCCTTAGTAAAAATCAAACTTGTATCATGTTTAACATATGCTTGAATCAAATTCATAGGAAGGACACGATATCGAACTTTCAAAGAATCTGAACAAGTAGTATGTAAGAACAAACGTGCTCGCGTAAAATCTAAAGAATAATCTTTCTCCCCTAATAACCGAGAATTACAATGAACCTCCATTGAAGTTGGAAGAATAGAAAGTGTATCTAAAAATATCGTATCAGCCACTTTTACAGTCTTAATTCGCAAACTAGAATATTGCGCATTCGCCTCCGTGGTACAACCAAGAAGTAGTAAAAAAAGCAGATTTCGCCATAAAATAAACATCCTCACGAATTTACAACGTTGATAATTATAAAATGGTGCCCAGCACAGAAATTAATCATCAACATCGCTGCAATTTTGAGACAGATTTAATACTAAAAAAAACTATTTGACTGAATACAATCAGACAATGAATATTCACCTGAATTCATTTATCAAAAACTCAAAAATGCTAGCTAAAACGTTTATTCGATGGATCTTATGAATTATTCGACCTCTAAGTTAGTTTGATAATGTGACCGAATAACATAGTTATCGAACCAACTCATATTCATAAGTTTGTCACCGCCTCAAGTCTCTAAATTAAAAACTAATTATACATGCTTTTACTAAACAAATCATTAAAAATGGTGCTGTTGTTCTTGTCCTTGCAAGGAATCTGCAACGCACAAAGTAGCAATGCCGAAGGCACTTCAAAAGACGTTGTCATTGACAACTTTCCGAAAGCTCAAGTAACAATTAATACTGGTACTGTGTCCACCAATTACACATTTGACATTCATTTTGACATAGACGAATGGAAAACAGATCGGATCGAAGAGCGTTTGACCACTACCTACCCAGACATTCAATCAATTGAAATAGACGCAATTAATCATTCCGTATCCCTTGATCTGAACAATCCAACTAATACGAATACAATTAATCAAATTTTACGTCATTTCAAATTTAACGGCTATGAAGAACTATAAACAATTTACATTCATTGTAGCAATTTTGATGAGTATAACGTCATATTCACAATGTAACACAAACACCTCTATCTGTACCACAGGAACTGCAGGCCCGTTTGGGTTTAATACTCCCGGAACACCTGTAAGTACTTGTCTCGATTTTTTTGGTCCTTCTGTATCCTATATTACCCTACATATTACCGGAGGAGGTCCCTTAGAAATGTTAATTGATGGTAGTGCAACAACAGGTTTTATTGATGTATCAATATTCAATGTACCCCCAGGAATGGATCCTTGTACAGCAATAACAGACAATGCAAATGAAATAGGATGTAACTATGCAAGTGCATCTAGCGGTTGTAATCAATTTGGAACCAGCTTTGGATGTCCTTCATCCGTTCCTGCACCATTAGTGAATGCGGGAGATGAGCTAATGATTGTTGTTGAGAACTGGTCAGGATCATCATTTACCTTTGAGTTAGAACTTAGTGGAGCAGGGGCTCAAACAGGACCTCCAGATCCTACAGTAATACCTCCTGGATCAATGATGAATAATGACCCACCATTACCTATACTTTCCGTAAGTGGCGGAGGAGCTTGGTCGGCTACCTGTGGAGCATGTATAGATGCAAACACTGGAGTTTTTGATCCAAATATAGCTGGAACAGGAAACCATACTATTTGTTACGATATTGGTACAACCCCGTGTGATGCTCAAGATTGCATCAATGTATTTGTTGATAGTCCATTAGGTGTTGATATAAAGTATGTTGACATAAGTTGCTCTGACAATGAAATCCACCTTAATTGGGTAACTATCAGAGAGGACGAATGTGATTATTTCCAACTAGAAAGAAGTAGAGATGGAATTAATTTTGAAGTCGCAGAAATCATTAAAGGAAATGGAACAACCTCTGAAGAAACATACTATTCTTTCCATGAAACAAACAACGTGGAAAATGGATACTATCGATTGTTACAAGTAGATTTTAACGGCAATACAAACATCATAGGTACATATCACGCAAATTGTGAACAGCCAATACTAAATGTATTCCCAAACCCCGGTAAAACGGAAGTAACCTTGACATATAACAATTTCATGATCAACCAAACAACAATCGAATTGTATGATAAATTTGGAAGAATGATTTCTTCACAATCAGGAAGTTCAAACGGTGAATCAAAGTTTTCCATCAACTCTTTAAACCCTGGTTTATACACCTTTAAAATTCAAGATCAGCATCAAGTGAAAACTGCACGTTTTACAAAACTTTAACCTGATTCTGATAGATATTTGTCTAACTTTGTCTCCATGAAGTTGCTCATATCATTATGTTTTGTTGTTATTTCGATCAACACATATTCCCAACGAGATGTTATAGCTGACTCCTTAGTTGCGCTGGCTAAAGCGCAGCTAGGAGTTCCATACAAATGGGCTACCTCATCTCCTAATATTAGTTTTGATTGTTCGGGATTTACATCTTATATCTACGGTTATTTTGACATTACGAAATGTAGAAGTTCAAAGGGATATGGTGCAATTGGAACAATTGTTTCAATTGCCGAAGCTAAAAAGGGGGATTGTATTCTCTTTTCTGGTACCAACCCAAGCGACCGAACAATTGGACATGTTGGAATTGTTGTAGAAAATTCGGAAAACGGATTGTTTTTCATTCACTGCTCTAGTTCTAAAAAACATTTCGGGGTTGTTATTACCGACTATTATGCCTCAGGATATCCAAAACGATTTTTATCTATTCGTCGGCTATTCTAACTTATCCCTGCTACCTTTAGAGTACAACAGAATAACTCATTGGCACGTTAAAAAAAGTTAAGCACGATATTTGCATGTGAGTTTACTTTACTTTCGCTTAGAAATCTAGACATTTGTGAAACGTATTCGAGTTCAATTTATCGTAATTCTTGTAGCCTGTGCTATGCTTGCACTTCTTGTTATACAAGCTTTTCAAACTGCAGAGTTATACAGTCGAAAATCAAACGAATTCTCGAAACGCTTTGCTGTTACGATGGAACGTATTGCATTACGCCATGAAAAAGCTGAAGATATCCGAAGATACATGCATGTTATTGATCGAGACTTCAGTGGAAAATATAAAGATATCCTACGCGAGGAGTTTCAAAACATGATTTCTTCTCAAGAATCTATTTCTATTAGAGATACAGCTCTTTATGAAGATGGTGAACTTCAGAACTATTTAGTAATTCGGGGAAAAACCTATGATTCAATCTCAGGATTAAGCGCCCAGCAAGAAATCATGGCTCGGGACGTTAGAAAACTTCGTGATCTATTAAAGAAAGGATCAACCATTAATAAAGATTCTATTGATTTAGCACTCCAATTAGATCAGCGTGTTCTTCAACAGATATTTAAAAAAGCACGATTTGTTAATGAATTAATGATTGAAGCATTTCGCAGTAATGTTTACAAAGAGGCCAGTCAACGAATTGATATTATCTTTCTTGATTCCGTTTTAAAAACGGAGCTAAAAGGAGACAAACTTCCAAGTAGTTATCAATTTACGATAACAGATAGCTATAATGAACCAATAAAATTTAAAAACAGTCCTACAAACTACACATTACAATTTGATACTACAAAGAGTCATAGCACTCTTCTATTTCCGAGCAATTCATTAGATGATGATTTATTTTTACACCTAACGTTTCCAAAGCAAAAAACATTCTTATACATGGAAATGTGGGCTCCACTACTTGTCAATCTATTATTGGTCGCGCTAATTGTTTCTGCTTTAATTTTCATGTTTCGAACAATCTTAACACAGAAAAAACTATCGGAAATGAAAAATGATTTCATTTCAAATATGACACATGAATTTAAAACGCCGATCTCAACCATTTCACTTGCCTGTCAAGCAATGAATGACACAGATATGATGGGAAGCGATGGAGCTGTAGCACAGCCATATGTAAAAATGATCAACGATGAGAATCAACGATTAAGTTTACTTGTAGAACGTATCTTGCAAAGTGCAACCTTAGATCGTGGAGAATTAAAAATTCGCCGACAAAAAGTCGTTTTAAACGAAATCGTCCATGAAATAGTTAACCATGCTCAATTCAGAATTCAGAATTCAGAAGGATCAATACAGCTTGATCTACCAACAGAACTCATTGAAATTGAAGGTGATAAAATGCATGTAACCAATCTTATTTCGAACCTTATAGATAATGCAATTAAATACAGTGGGAGTAAACCAATTGTAACTGTAGCCCTAAAAAAAGAAGGTAAACGAATTTATTTATCTGTTAAAGACGAAGGAATAGGAATAAAAAAAGAACACCTATCTAAAATATTTAACAAGTTATATCGTATTCCTACAGGAAACCTTCACAATGTGAAAGGGTTTGGTTTAGGATTAAGTTATGTAAGAGCTATTGTCGAATTGCATAACTGGGATATCACTGTAAAAAGTAAACCTGATAACGGATCAGAATTCACACTGATCATAAAAGAACATTATGGAAAATAACACATCTATTCTACTCGCCGAAGATGACCTAAACCTTGGTCAATTATTACAAACATACCTAACTTCAAAAGGGTTCAAAGTTTCTCTTGCGCAAAATGGAAAAATTGCCTTTAATAAATTCAATCAAGGAACTTTTGACTTTTGTATTTTCGATGTAATGATGCCAGAAATGGATGGGTTTACATTGGCTAAAGAAATTAGACAAATTGATAAAAAGGTTCCAATTTTATTCCTCACTGCAAAGTCAATGAAGGAAGATAAACTAGAAGGATTTTCTATCGGTGCAGATGACTATTTGACGAAACCATTCTCAATGGAAGAATTACTTGCTCGTATGACTGCCATTCTACGTAGAATTGAAACAAAAGAAGTCGATGTAAATACCGAAAAAACCATTGGTAAAATAAAATATGAACCGGAGCTTCGCCTATTACATTTAGAAAAAGAAACAAAAAAACTTACGACGAAAGAAAACCAGTTACTGTCATTACTCGTAAAAAATAAAAATGACATTTTAGATCGTAATGCAACCTTACGTGCAATTTGGGGAGATGACAATTATTTTAATGGAAGAAGTATGGATGTTTATATCGCCAAATTGAGGAAAGCACTTAAAGAAGATCCAACTATTCAAATTATGAATATTCATGGCAAAGGTTTTAAACTAATTGTTAGCGAATCATAAACACCCTGGTTTTACTTCATAGCTTTTAAACAGCTAAAACTTATTATACGAAATAGCAGCTAATCTACCTTGTCAATATCGCCCATTAATTGCGTTACTAATTACTCCTCTTACTACACCTTTGATAGAGCATTCAGAAAATAGAAAACACACACGTAACCCGAGTTCTTAAGAATTTCCTATTTTTGCCGTCTCATCACGGTGAAAAACTTTATTAAATACATATTACAGAAAGTCCTAGGTTTTAGGAGATACCTCTTCGTATTTGCGAGATATAAAATTCGTACACTTAAAAAAGATAATAAAGAAAATGACTTCTTCTATTTCCTCAGTCTTTTAAAGGACGGGAATGGATCAGTATTAGATATTGGAGCGAACCTTGGAATTATGACTGTGCATTTAGCCGAATCACTTCCAAAGTCAACAATTCATGCATTTGAACCTATGCCTGACAATCGGGTAACCTTTAAACGAATCGTGTCAAAATACGGCTTGGATAATGTTACCTTTCACGAAATTGCACTTGGTGATGAGCAAGGTAGTGTAAACATGATTCTTCCAACCAAAGACGGAGCGAAACTCCAAGGATTAAGTCATGTTAAGCATGACAGTATAACTGAATGGAATCAAGGCGAAGAATGTAAGGTTCCAATCGACCGTTTAGACAACGTAATAAAAGAAATCCCGATTCAAGGGATAAAAATGGATGTTGAGAATTTTGAATTTTTCGTTTTAAAGGGCGGCTTAAAAATGATCAAGCGTGATCAACCAATTATTTACACCGAGTTGTGGGATAATGAAAACCGAACAAACTGTTTTGATTTATTATCATCCATTGGTTATACAACCTATGCTGTTATCGGAAGTTCGTTGATTCCTTATGATCCAACTAAGCATCAAACGCAAAATTTTATCTTTACAGCCAATTAATCGAAGGCGATTGCGTTAACTGCTTAACATGCAAAAAAAGTTTATTACGAACCTAGTACTAATGCTTGTACTAAATATGCTGATCAAACCATTGGCCGTGTTTGGTATTGACGCTGAAGTACAAAACCGTGTAGGAGCAGAAAACTACGGGACATATTTCGCTTTATTGAATTTCACTTTCCTCTTCAATATAATTCTAGATGCAGGAATTAATAATTTCACTACAAAATCAGTTGCACAACATCCCAATGCAGCAATGCGTTATTTAGGGAAACTAATTGGCTTTCGATTTTTACTGTTCATTACATATACCATTATTACCGTAGGAATTGCGCTCACACTAGGAAGAACAAAACATGAACTTTTCTTGCTTTGTTTTCTAATCATGAACCAATTTTTAATTACCCTTATTGCCTACGCTCGGAGTCATTTTGGAGGATTACTCATGTTTAAGACCGATGCCTTCATTAGTGTTCTTGATCGATTTTTACTTATTCTTTTTTGTGGATCCGTTTTATACTTCAACACAACAGACACTACTTTTAAAATCGAATGGTATATCTGGATTCAATCCATTTGTTACAGTATCTCTTTTCTCGTTGCTGCAATTCTATTGATTCGAAAAATTGGTATTCCAACCATTTCATTCCGCCCTATTTTCGCTTATGCCATTATCAAACAAAGTCTTCCTTACGCTTTGCTGATTTTATTGATGATGATTTATACGCGAACGGATTCTGTAATGGTTGAACTTCTGCATCAAACAGGTAAAGAGCAAGCCGGAATTTATGCACAAGGATTTCGCATCTTAGATGCACTCTTTATGTTTGCTATGATTTTTTCAGGCCTCCTTTTTCCTATATTTTCTAAATTAATTGCTGAGAAATTAACCGTTAATCCATTACTACAGACTTCGGGAAAACTACTTATAGGGGGAGCAATATCAATTGCAGTCCTTACCTACTTTCATAGTGAAATGATTCTTGGATGGATTTATGACAACCACGTATCAGAAAGCACCCTTCCTTTTCAGCTACTAATGTTCTCATTTATAGGAATGTGTTCTACCTTAGTTTTTGGAACCCTTTTAACTGCAAACGGATCCTTACGCTTTTTAAACATAAGTTCATTCATTGGAATTATCATAAACCTCAGTTTAAACCTCTTCCTAATCCCTACCCATGGTGCTTCTGGAGCAGCAATAGCCACAGTAATCACTCAAGGACTTATTTCAATTATTCAAATCACTTACTGCCTTCGATTGTTTCAAATGAGCATAAAACCAATCATAGTTATTCAATTCATGCTGTACATTACTATAATAGTATCTCTCAACTACTTCTTTATTGCTACTTCAGTCATGAATTTTAT
>JAKVAS010000013.1:27007-41742 GCA_022448165.1 Crocinitomicaceae bacterium
TAGCATGTTAGCACTTCGTTTAATTGATATAAGAGGGTTAAAAAAAGCGTTCAAAACTTAAGCTTATCCGCTGTACAACAAAGAATTAAAACATCCATAAAAAGAAACCTAATTCTCTTTAAAATAAAATGAGAATTTAACAGTTAGTAGACTCGACAAGAAACGTTAACTTAGGGCCACTAAAAAGAAATTATACTATGAGTGAGAATAACAACGGGCTTAGACAAGAAAGTCAAAATCTGCTGATTTTCATATGGCAAAAACGCAAGATCATTTTAATTGTATCGGCATTAGCCTTTGTTGCCTCTATTATTGTGTCATTGTTAATGACTCCAATGTTTAAATCCACCGCAATTGTTTTTCCTACTGCTACCAGTACGGTATCTTTTTCTGAGCAAAGAAATGCTAAGGCCTCGTCTATGGATTTTGGAGAGGAAGAGCAGGCTGAACAACTGCTTCAAATCTTACAATCTTCACGAATCAGAAATCGAATCGTACAACGTTTCAATCTCTTCGAACATTATGAAATCGGTATGGATGATCCTAACAAAAACTTTAAGTTGGGAAAAGAATATAACAGTCACATTCAATTCTCCCGTACTCGTTATGGATCCATCGAAATTGACGTTTCAGATCGAGATAAAGAGCTTGCCGCAGAAATTGCCAACAAAATTGTTCAACTAATTGACACCGTTAAGAACGAAATGATTAAGGAACGAACACTTCCTGCATTCGATATCAATAAACGTAAGAAACAAATGCTAGAAGATGAAATGGCTGAAATTCTATTAGAAATGGATAGTCTTTCGCAAATGGGTGTTGTTTCCATCGAAGGTCGCGCGAATTTATTTTCTGCATATAACCAATCGAAGAATCCAGAAGACAGAAACTTCTTTAAGAAACAAATCGACAAGAATCTCATCTATGGTGCACGTTTTGATGGATTGGAAAATCTTCGCGACGAACGAATCATTAAACTTACGAAGTTCGAAGATTCATACGAACAATCTGAGTCAGATGCCAACGCACTTTTCAACCATAAGTTTGTTGTTGAAGATGCTGTTGTTGCAGATAAGAAAGATAAGCCAAAACGCATGATTGTTGTTTTCATCTCTACTATGGGTGCTTTCTTCTTTATCGTTTTTGCCTTACTCGTGAAAGAACGAATTGCTGAGCTCCGAAAAGTAGCCTAGTGCATTTTTTGCGATCAAATAGTATTATACTTGGGTTTAGTGCACTTTATATTGCCCTTTCCTGTTATTTAGTTTGGCTAGATCAAAGCTACCTTTCGTTAATGTCTATTGGTTTGGTTGCAATATACTTTGCCGTTTTTCATACCGAATGGTCTTACTTAGGACTGGCATTTTTCACCCCTCTTTCAGTAAACATCGAGGAATACACCGATAGTTTCGGCTTGTTTATTCCAACCGAGCCAATACTATTCGGCTTACTACTATTACTAATACTTCAACACGTTCAAAAGAAGGCTTTTGAATCCTACATTTGGAAAAACCCTATTGTTTGGGCTGTACTTTTCCATTTATCTTGGACCTTTATTACTTCAATAACCAGTGAGTATCCTACTACATCCTTTAAGTTTTTATTAGCAAAACTTTGGTTTATCGTACCCATGTTGTTCTATGGACCAACAGTATTTCAAAAACGTAAAAACATCTCTTATTTCATTTGGGCTTTATCTCTTGGGATGATGCTTGCTGTTTGCTACACGATTACAATTCATGCAAGTTATTCGTTTGGAGAAAAAGAAGGTCACTGGGTAATGTGGCCCTTCTTCAAAGATCATACAATTTACGGAGCGGCTGTAGCATTCGTGACTCCACTTGTATTTGGACTTTACTTTTCAAAAAAGCATCATATATTAATGCAAGTTGCGATTATCGGACTTATTGGAATCATCCTTTTAGGCCTATACTTCTCATATACTCGTGCAGCTTGGCTAAGTGTTGTTGCAGCCCTCATGGTTCTTGCGGTAATTAAAATGCGTATTAAATTCAAATATCTAGCAGGAACAGCGTTACTTCTAGGCGTGCTGTTATTCTTCTCTTGGGATTCTATTCAAATGGAAATGGCTCGGAACACTTCAGAACATACTACTGAAGAATTTGGAGAGAAACTTCAAAGCGCAGCTAATGTTACGACGGATGCCTCTAATCTAGAACGCCTCAACCGATGGTCATGCGCAATTGATATGTTTAAAGAGCGTCCTGTTTTTGGGTTTGGTCCAGGAACATACTCTTTCGAATATGCGCGATTCCAAAACCCTGAAAACTTGACAATCATTTCCACCAACTTTGGAAATCTAGGAAACGCACATAGTGAGTATTTAGGACCATTATCTGAAATGGGAATATTAGGTCTAATATCCATTCTTCTTATCGTAAGCGCAATATTTTATCAAGGCATAATGCTTTACATTAATTGGCCAAAAGACGATACGGAAATGCGTACGTTAATATTATCTATGGTTCTTGCTCTAGTAACCTACTTCGTACACGGAATTCTAAATAATTATTTAGACACAGACAAAGCAGCCATACCAATATGGGGATTCGGTGCAGCATTCATTACCTTAAAAAATCAGCTAAAAAAAACGGAGTTGAGCTAAGCCCTTTAACAAGATGGTCAACATTAGAGAAGCTGCCCTTAACTTCTAGCCAAAAAACCAACATAACATGTCTTCAGGGTTCCAACAGGCTGATTATAAAACACATAAAACTGTATTAACATTCAAGTCAAAAAGAAGCAATACCTTAAAAGGTTAAGGAAATTCAAACAAGTGCATAAAATGAGCACCTCATAGAAAGCCAAGAGTAACAGAAACTTATTAGTCCTTGTTAAAAATATAACCTATCTTACGTAAGTCATTTGTTGACCTAGCAGCCGTAATTACATAATTATTGCTTTGAAAAAGCGCTTTAAAACTATTTCGATATGAAAAAACTATACTTTTTAACAATTCTCTTGGCAGTCTGTTTTACAAATCATGCCCAAACTTTTGTTTACAGTACCGAACAACATATCGATGAAACGCTTACAGCACCCTATAGCACTTTCGGCGTTGAATTTACTACAGCGGTGCCTCAAGCAATAACTTACGGATGGGAATCTGTATCAAACACACTGCCTTCAGGATGGGACATCTCACTATGCGATTATACTGGATGTTATGTTGGCGTTCCATCATCAGGAACAATGACAGCCATTACGCTTCCTGAGTCTCAAAACGGAACCGAAGGTTTCATTAAACTAACTGTTGGTCATCAAGAAATTATCGGAGAAGGAACCGTAGAAATATATGTATTTGACTCTAATGATCACTCTATTGGAGATACAATTTCTTTTCACCTAGTAAACGGAACGGCTTCTAATCATGAAATCGCTTCAAATGAGCCTTTTAAAATTTACCCAAACCCGACAAAAGATCACCTTACAATTAAAGGAACTGGAACGTACTCTGGCGCAATCTATAACAGTTTAGGACAATCAGTTCTTTCATTTAAACGCAGCGGGCTCAGCACCATCAATGTTTCTAATCTTCGAAAAGGTGTATACATTATTAAGTATTCGAATGCTTTTGGAAAAACATTTAATAAGAGATTAATCATAAAATAGTTGACTACTATCAACGTTTAATGATGTTTATATCCTTTCCTTATAGACAAGGGCTTTATATAACATTGGAAAAATTAATGAGCGAATAACCCAATGCGGTATTTATTTTGAATTATCTCAATGTGCAACCCACAAAGAAGGATTCAAACAAGTGACTTGATTTCCCGAGACATGATGTATTTCAAAATGCACCACGGATAAGTTATCTTTTGTCAACAAGGAACCAATGACTTTTTTTGTACGAACCTTATCTCCTGCTTTCACATAAGTATCCTGAAGATTGCTATATACCGTTCTATAATCTCCATGCTTAATAATAACCACCTTTCCCGCTCCCGGAATACTTAACACACTCGTTACTTCCCCTTCAAACACAACACGTACTTGAGCATTTTTCATTGCACTTATGTCAATTCCACGATTATTGGTGTATACATTCTTTAATGTTGGATGCGGATTCTTTCCAAATTTCTCTGTGATACTACCTTTATCTACAGGCCAAGGTAACTTACCTTTGTTTCCGGCAAAATTCTTACTTAGGGCTGCCGCTTCCTTGGTCTCTGTTAGAACAGCTACTGGAGTTACTGGAGCTGAAGTTGTAGTTTCTTCAGACACTGCATCTTCTTTAGCTTTCTTAGCTGCTGCCAGTGCCTCTGCCTCTGCTTTCTTTCTACGAGCTTCAGCTTCAGCAATCTCTTTTCGAATCGCAGCATTAATTCTGGCTTTCAAATTTTGACGCTTGCGTTCATCCTCCTTTAATTTTGCCAACAATGCTTCCTCCTCCTTCTTGAATTCTTGATAAACTTTCTCTTGCTTATCCTTATCCTTTTCAATCTCTTCTCGCTCTATTCGTTTATCCGCAATAACAGCTAACTTATATGTTTTATCCTCTTCAATTTTAACGATTTGGCCTTTAATTAATCGTTGATTTTGCTGAATCACTAAGAACTGCTTCTGTTGCAACTCAGAAATTCGCTCTAAATATTTATTTCTTTTACGTGCATCATTATAACTACTTGCAGTAAATACATACATTGCTTTTCCGTACTTATTCCGATGTTTATACGCGTATATTAACAATCTTTTATACTGTTGTTTTAGAAGGGCTACTTTCTTTGTCAATTCCGAAATCTGTAATTCCTTCTGTTGGACAGAAAGCTCTGCACCACGAATTTGATCGTCATAATTTTTCAATAAACGTTCTCTATAACGAATTTGATTCTTTATTACGCGTAATTCATTTAACGAGGCAGTCGTATTTGATTTAGATTTACTAAGCAAGGATTTTGTATCAGCGATATTTCGCTCCAATCGTTCCTGTTCCTTTTTCAATTTCTCACTGGTAGATTGCGAAAACCCCATGCCAGCAATCATGCAAAAACAGAACAGTAGCAAATTATTCACACACCTCATAACTTTCAGGAATTACAAAATAAATTTCCTCTTTTTCTTTAACTCGAACTTTTCCATAGTTCATTTCAATCAAGATCTCTTGTCTCGGAGTAACAATTGTTATCTCCATTTCTGCAGGAACTTTCAATCCATTTACCTCTTGTCTACTAATATAATTGATTCGAACACTTGTTGTATCAGTAGGATTCTCAATCCTGGTCTCTTTTAACTCTTTATGATCATCTGAAAATTCATAAAACAAGATTACTTCTTCTTTGTCCAAACGCTCCGTATGCTTAATTTCATTCTTCTTATGGGAAGAAATACGATATGTAAAAGGATCTTTTACACGAAAATATTTTACTGTACTATCATAATCTAGTGGTAAACCAAGTAATATTTCCTCCATATTATCATATGTAAAATCAACCGATAAAATGTTTTTAAAATAATCGAGACTTTGTTCAATATAGCACTTCTCCCTCTTGTTAGAAATACGAATCGAATCAAACGTAACCAGTGCATTAAACATTGGGATTCTCGCATAGGTAATCAAAGCATTAAAGGCACTATCTTCAACTATTCTTAATGAGGTTTTAAACGATATTCGCTGTATGCTATCTTGATACTTAGTTCCAATTTTAGCATAGAAATAATCAAACTTCTGAGCAGACAAACTATCTAAAGTCTCAATCAACACATCGTCTTTGACCTTTCTAAGCTTTTCCACTGTCTCCACTTTCTTATTCCCACAAGAGGAAAGAACAAACATTAGGCAAGCCACTATCGCAGTATTAAATCTCAAGCGCATAGTATTTTTTGTCTTCAATTTTCTTATCTAAAATCCTTGATTTATTACCAAGCTCTTTCGATTTTATCCACCATTTAACAGCTTGTTCAACGTCGTTCATTTTAAAATATGCATCTCCTAAATGATCGGCTATTGCCGCATCATCACTATTTAACGCTTGTGCATTTTGTAATTGCTTTTTTGCTTCTTCGTATTTTTTCTGCTGAAACAAAACAAAACCGTAAGTATCCAAAAACTCCGCTTGTGTCGGTGCCTGCTCCAACACTTGTAAAATCAACGATTCAGATAATTCTAGATCAATACTTGATATCGCCAAACGATACGCATAATTGTTTTTAATCAACAAACTATTCTTATCTGTCTCTATTGCTTTTGAGTAATACTTTTTCCCCTCATTAAATGACTTCAAGCCAAAGTTCGCATCCCCCAATTGGCCATAAAATTCTGCCAACATTGGTTTATCACTAATAACCAATTCTTTTCCTACAGATAAACTTTCAATTGCCTCCTCGTAACGCTTTGTTTGATTCGCTCCAACTCCATTCAATAGATAAATCGTTGGAATTGTTGGAAACAAGCTTAAGCATTCCTTACTGTCAATATACAAAGCTTCATTCTCGCCACGCTGGTATTCCATAATTAAGACTTGGTTCCAGATTGGATATTGAGACTTGTCATATTTCAGTGCATTCTTATAGGATTTAAGCGCTTCACCTTCGTTTTCCTTACGAAGCATGTAATCGCCTCGAATAGAATGTGCTTTCGCCTCTTCTGGATATTTAACAACCATAGACTCAACCAACTCATACACCTCATCATCAATCCTACCTCCTGATTCATGAATATTGATCAAAATTTTCATTTTTGTATCAATCGAAACATTATCAGAATCAAAAGCCAAGCGTAATTCTTCATATGCCTTATCTTCATCTCCTTGTTGTCTATAAATATCCGCTAATGCAAGTCTAGCGCGACCATTATCTGGATCTGCTTTTACCAACTCTTTCAACATTTCAGTCGCTTTTGCCTGTTCTCCATTCCTGAAATAATGATCCACCATATTTGCAATCAATTGGGCATCATTTGGAAATTTCTTCCTTGCTTCTTTCAACTCATTAATCGCCTTATCACTCTCTTTAGCAGACATGTACAAAGAGTACTTTTGAATCGACAACTGTGGGCTCCCACCCAATTGCTCTTCCATTTTATCAAAAGCTTCTATAGCCTTTGACGTTTGCCCAGCTTTCACAAGTGCTTCTGCATACCCATATAACCATTCAACATTTTTCGGCTCTTTTTCAACAAGTATCCCAAAACCTTTTACCGCTTCATCAAAGTTTCCTTGTTCAAAATTCATATACGCCAATTCTTGCGTATACCAAATATTGTTAGGGTCCAATTCCGATGCCTTTTTGATATGCTGCGCAGACAAATCTTTATTTTCTCGCATCAATTCCAATTGTGATAACGCATAATAAACCGCATCATCATCTTGACGCATTATCAAACACTCTTCAAATGTTTTAACTGCTTCATCTACTCTTCCAGTAGCCTTCAATCGAATCCCTTTATGGAACTTTTCGATATAAGGGTAATCTTTTGAAGAAAGTGTTTGACGCTCTACAACATTCTTTTCTGTCCCGCAGCTTACAGCTAAGAGCGCAACTAGTAATATATATATCGAATTTCTAATCATCTAATGTTGAATAATCTCCTAGACTCAAATCACGGGCCAAACCATTATATTCAACTTTTGAACCAATCATTGAATCCTTCATGTTAGCATTGGAGATATTTGTATCATGTTGAATAATACTGTTTTGAATACGAGAATCTGAAATACTAGTATTACTACCAATACTTGCATAAGGTCCTACTACAGAATTCGTTATTTTAGCATTTTTCCCGATAAAACAAGGCTGAATAATTATCGAGTTTTCCGATACAACAGACGAGTGAACATGATCATTGCCTTTCGCTTGCTCATTTCTCAACACTTGCGCATTCGTTTCTACAGTAACCTTTTTATTCCCGCAATCCATCCATTGTTGAACTTCTCCAGTCTTAAAGACCTTTCCATTCGACATCATCCCTTTAATGCCGTCATTAATTTGGTATTCTCCACCATGAATGATATTGTTATCCAATACCTTTTGTAATTCTGAACGAAGTTGACTTACCTCTTTAAAATAGTAAATTCCGATTACTGCAAGATCACTCACAAACTCTTCTGGCTTTTCAACCAATTCAACAATTTCTTTTGCCTCATTTAATTGAACCACACCATATGCCTCAGGACGATCCACTTGCTTAACCCAAATAACGGAATCCGCAGACGAATCTAAATCAAAATCTGCTTGAATTAGTGTATCAGCATAGGCAATAACAGCAGAACCATCTAATGATTCTTTCGCACACATAATAGCATGCCCAGTTCCTAATGGTTGATCTTGTCGATAAATGGACGCTTTAGCTCCTAAACCTTCCGCAAGTTCAGTCAAACTTTTAACTACCTCGTCACCAAAGAACGCAGGGTCTCCTAAAATAAAGGCAACCTCTTCAATCGGTTCATTTACCACTTCAGCAATATCTTTCACCAATCGATGTACAATTGGCTGACCTGCGACAGGAACTAATGGTTTGGGAACCGTCAATGTATGAGGACGCAATCTACTCCCTCTTCCTGCCATTGGTACTATAATCTTCATATATTTTCTATTTATTAGCGCTTTCAGCCTTACGGTAAATGCTCAAAAAGCCTATTTTACACCTGTACTTCCAAATCCTCCTGCACCTCGATCCGTTTCACTTAAAATCTCAACATTTAGCCATTCAGCCTGCTCTACTTTCGCAAAAACCAACTGTGCAATTCGTTCCCCATTTTCAATTTGAAATGACTCATTAGATAAGTTAATCAAGATTACCCCTATCTCACCTCTATAATCTGCATCAATTGTACCTGGAGCATTCAAGACAGAAATGCCTTTTTTTAATGCTAATCCACTTCGAGGACGCACTTGACATTCATACCCAACCGGAATCTCCATAAAAAGCCCAGTTTTAACTAGTACCCTTTCTAGTGGTTTTAGTTCAATTGATTCTTCAATATTTGCGCGTACATCCAATCCTGCAGAAGCTTCCGTTTCATATGCAGGCAATGTATGCTTTGATTGATTGATGATTTTGACTTTCATACCCATGCTGTTAATCCATCAAAGTTAAAAAATTCACCCTTTGAAAGGGGGGAAATTTTATGATTTAGCAATAAGTTACTAACGTTTAATTGTGAGTCCTCGGATGTAAAAAATACTTTGAAAAGCAGAAACACCATAGTTCTATTATAAAAACCCAACTTAAGTCGCAACCTGTTGTTTAGGTGGCTTCTCGATGAACCAGACTACAAACACAAAGAATAAAATAAACGTGTTATGCACAAAGAACCGTAACCAAGAAAACGAACTCCAAGAACTTTTCGTCTCGATTTCAGAAAGTATAGCTGAATCACGATCGATGTCCACTTGAGCCATTTGCGTCATTTCATTAACTGCCGCTCCCCCAACATCTAAGGCCGCTGTTAATAAGAAAATAGAAATAGCCAAACCAAGATATAAACTAAACTTTCTCAAGTTGTATTTAATCGGGTAGTATTTCTGTCCTAAAACATAAGATGCCACCATCTGCAATGCATACACCAGCAATGTAGCCCAAGCACTTGCCCAATAGCCATAAATCGGAATAAATATCAAGTTAATCAAAACCGTAATTGCCGCACCACCAATAGCGATATAGGCTCCAAATCTTGTTTGACCACTTAACTTATACCAAATCGATTGATTCAAATAAATGCCGTAGAATACATTTGCGAGCAACAAAATTGGAACAACTCCCAGTCCTACCCAATATTCTTCATTTCTAATAAAGTGTTTGAAAATATCAATATTCAAAGTTACTCCAAGAAATACCAAACATACCGCTGCCACAAAGTAGTTCATGATCTTTGCATACAACTTATTTCTATCCTTATTTTTGGATTGTGAAAAAAAGAATGGCTCTGCAGCATATCTGTATGCCTGCAGAAAAATCATAATGATTACCGCCAATTTGTAACAAGCCGCATACACTCCTACTTGCGTTAATGCATAATCCCTTGTTTCCCCACTACTAATCAATAGCGGCTTCATCATTACTCTATCCAGAGTTTCGTTAATCATTCCGGCAAACCCTGCAATGACCAATGGAAATGAATACTTCAACATCTGAGAAGCTAACACCTTGTCGTACCTCCACTGAATATTCATGAAATCTTGATACGTTCCTGCAATTTTAACCGATGAAGCAATAACATTTGCTAATAAAATCAGCATGATTGCTTCCATTGGTTCATTTGGATTAAAAATTCCAAAAATGATTATAAGATTCAATCCAATATTGATCAAAATTGCCACAAAATGAATAGTAGAAAATTGTTTAGCTTTTTTTTCTGCACGAAGTCGCGCCATTGGCAATGCGGTAATTGCATCAATACATACAATACCACCTATCAAGACCACAAATTCGGAATGATTCGGATAACCAAGCCAATCTGCAATTGTACCACTTGAAATAAAAATCAACAGAAAAAACAAACCACTAAAGCCAATTACCGTCAAGAAACTATTTCTAAAAACGGCATCTTTATCCTCCTTTTCATTAATAAACCGAAAAAAGGCCGTTTCCATTCCCAATGGAATTAGAATAATCAAAAAAGTAACCCATGCATACAACTCTGAAAGAACCCCATAATCCTTGGGCTTAAGTGCTTTCTCACCTGTATAAATAGGCACTAAAAGATAGTTAAGTAGCCGACCGATAATCGTCGGCAACCCATAAATGGCCGTTTGGCCTAATAAACTTTTTAATGGATTCAATTTACTTACGGAAATTTGCCTTACGCTTTTCTAAGAATGCAGTAGTCCCTTCTTTAAAATCAGAAGTTCCAAAGCACTTTCCAAACTCTTCTATTTCCACCTCGTAACCATTTACCCCATCTTGAAAGTTTGCATTTACAGATCTAATCGCTGAAGCAATGGCTGAAGCAGAATTAGCTAAAATCTTCGATGCAATTTTATACGCGGTATCTAATAATTCTTCTTGCTCAACCACATGATTTACCAAGCCCCACGACAATGCATCATCCGCTTTTATCATTCCAGCGGTAAATACCATCTCATTTGCTTTTCCACGTCCAACCAACTGTGATAAGCGCTGTGTCCCTCCATACCCTGGGATAACCCCCAAACTAACTTCTGGTAATCCCATACGCGCATTTGACGAAGCAACACGAATATGTGATGCCATAGCCAACTCTAAACCTCCGCCTAGCGCAAATCCATTCACTGCTGCAATGACTGGCGTGGATAAGTTCTCAATGAAATCAAACAATAATTCTTGGCCCTTTTGAGCCAACTCACCACCTTGAGCAATTGAGAAATCCGCAAACTCCTTAATATCTGCACCGGCAACAAATGACTTATCTCCAGATCCTGTTAAAATAATCACTCCAATACTAACATCTTCATTTGCAGACTTGAGTGCTTCGTGTAACTCTTGAATTGTTTCTTTGTTCAATGCATTTAATTGCTTTGGACGATTAATAGTAATCGTAGCAATCATTTCTTTATTCTCTACAAGTAAGTTATTATACATTATGTTTTTCTTAGTCGTTTATAAATCTTAATTAAAATCATCAGGGCGACAGCAACAGAAAAGAATCCTATGGTGCCATATACCCAATTCAACGTATTCTTCATTGACACTAAAAAGGCAATCGACACTAACACAAGTGTTGCAAGTTCATTCCAAAGCCTAAGCCCTCCAGATTTCCATCGAAACACTCCACTCTTCATCTGAAAGAGAATTTTCTGACAAACAAAGTGATATACCAAAAGCACCCCAACAAATACTAATTTCACATGCATCCATCTAGCCGACGGATGTCCACCAAAATAATATCCACTATTTAAATATAACATCCATGCTCCAAAAACAATTGCTAGCACCATAGCAGGAGTGGTAATAATCCACCACAATTTACTCTCCATTATCTCAAATTGGTCGGAAAGCACCTTTTTAGCTACAGCCTCTTTCTCCTGAGCCTCTGTATGATATATAAAAAGTCGAACAATGTAAAATAAACCAGCAAACCAACTTACGACGAAGATGATATGCAAAGCTTTGGCTGTATTAAAGTCCATTGGACAAAGTTAGTCGAATCTTCGAACCGATCGAATGACATTCTTAACGTTTTTCCACTTATCAAACGTTAAAAACAACTTTTTGGGGTTTTATTCATTGAATAATCGAGTTATCTTTGTGCTTTTAAATGATATTTTTCATCAATAGCAGTTATTATTATGAGCACGATTGAGCTTTCTGAATTAGAAATTCAGCGAAGAGACAAGTTAGACAAATTGCGCGCTTTAGGGATCAATCCCTACCCCGCAGCACTGTACCCTGTAACCCATAAATCTGCTGGCATAAAGGAAAAATACAAAGAAGGAGAAGTAGTTTGCATTGCAGGTCGTTTAATGCGTAGAAAAGTACAAGGGAAAGCATCTTTTGGAGATCTTCAGGATGCCGACGGCAGAATTCAAGTTTATTTTAACCGTGATGAAATTTGCCCAGGAGAAGATAAAGTACTTTACAATGATGTTTTCAAAAAACTTCTTGATTTAGGTGATTTTATTGGAATCAAAGGTGAAGTCTTCAAAACACAAGTAGGAGAAATTTCTGTTAATGTGAAAGAATTTACTTTATTGAGTAAAGCTTTAAAGCCACTCCCTCTGCCCAAAACAGATTCTGAGGGCAAAATTCATGATGCATTTACAGACCCAGAATTACGTTACCGTCAACGCTATGTTGATTTAACTGTAAATCCAGAGATCAAAGATATTTTCGTAAAGCGAACAAAGTTATTTACAGCAATGCGTAATTTCTTTAATGAAGCTGGTTACATGGAAGTGGAAACACCTATTCTTCAGTCAATTGCTGGAGGAGCTGCTGCCCGACCTTTTATGACTCACCACAACGCTTTAGATATTCCATTATACATGCGAATTGCAAATGAGCTTTACTTAAAGCGTTTAATTTGCGGTGGTTTTGATGGTGTATATGAGTTTTCAAAGAACTTTCGAAATGAAGGAATGGACAGAACGCATAACCCAGAATTCACAGCTATGGAAATCTACGTTTCATACAAGGATTACAACTGGATGATGGAGTTTACCGAGAGCTTATTAGAGCATTGCGCTACAGCCGTTAACGGAACTACAAAAACTACTTTCGGAGAACACGATATTGACTTCAAAGCACCATACAAGCGTGTTACAATGCGTCAATCAATTATTGATTTTACTGGCTTTGATATTAAGGGAAAATCAGAAGATGAATTAAGAGAGGCTGCTCAAGGAATGGGAATTCCTGTTGACGGCACAATGGGAGTAGGAAAATTGATTGATGAAATTTTCGGTGAAAAATGTGAAGGGAACTACATTCAGCCAACGTTTATTACGGATTACCCTAAGGAAATGTCACCACTATGCAAAGAACATAGAGATGATCCTACTTTAACTGAACGTTTTGAATTAATGGTTTGTGGTAAGGAGATTGCCAATGCATATTCTGAGCTAAACGATCCTATTGATCAACGGGAACGTTTTGAAGACCAAGTAAAATTGGCGGAAAAAGGTGATGACGAAGCAAGTGAATTAATCGATCAAGATTTCTTAAGAGCCCTGGAATATGGAATGCCACCAACTTCAGGATTAGGAATCGGGATGGACCGTCTAATTATGTTCTTGACAAACAATCCTTCAATTCAGGAAGTACTATTCTTCCCACAAATGAAACCAGAAGTTTGGGGTAAAAAAGGACCTGAACTGACAGAAAGCGAGAAGCTGATTTTTGACATTCTTTCTAAAGAACAATCCATGAATTTAAATGCTCTAAAAGCAGCCGCTGGATTGTCAAACAAACAATGGGACAAGGGACTCAAAGGACTAGGAAAGCATGGATTGACAAAAGTTACAAAAACCGATGATTCACTCATTGTAGATTTGGTTACTGAATAATTTCAACCCATTATAATTATCAAGACGAGCAGTTCTTTTGGAACTGCTCGTTTCATTTTAACCCATAAAAATCATCCTTCACTAATACACCTTGAAACCGTTTGTTCAAAAAACATGATCAATAGACTCTCAAAACTTCTATACGATCTAACCATCATTCACAAAAAAGATCCCATCTTTCTTAATTTCATTTCAAGCAATTACCAGTTCACTCCATAAAATAACCGTGAGCAATCTAGAAACAAAAGTCGTAACAATATAAAAAGCACAACCTCCCCAAACCTCATTAAATAGCTGATTTTAAATACTATAATTTACCTTCCATTTTGACTCATCTATTTAATCCCCCTGTTTTTTTTAGAATCTTTTCAATATATTTTTTGTAGTTTTGGTTTGTGAACGTGTTAAACGCATAAACGTAGATGCATGTATTTCTTATGGAAATATAGCTTCTATTGCTAAATCATTTTAGCGTTTTCTTTCCACAACTCACCCCTTCCATTTTCGCTAAACCATTGCTCAATCACTAAATAATTGCACAATGATGAAAACATTACTCTTTGCAGCATTTTGCTGTACTTTTTCACTCTCCTATGCTCAAACGGTCTATAAAGACTATCAAGACGGCATCGTTATTTTTCAAATGAAAACGAATTCAGAATATTCCATTCCTGTTCGCGATAAATTAGTCGATATCGAACGTGTAGATTTTATCAATCAGCTCAAAGCTCAGTATAAAATATACGAAATGATCCAAATGCACCCCAATGACCCAGATGAACTTTTAAGAC
>JAKVAS010000130.1 GCA_022448165.1 Crocinitomicaceae bacterium
TCAATTTCGGGAAATACTTCAATTTCAATTTACCCTAACCCAGCGAAAAACGTCTTGCATATTGATGCAAACACTTCCTACTCAGATGTTCAAATTTTGGATATCAATGGACGCCTGGTAATTGCTCACTCAAGCGGCCAAGATATGCTTGACCTAAGTGGATTTTCAGACGGCACCTATATCTTAACATGTCGTCTAAACAATGGACAAGAAATTCGAAAACGATTAATTATCCGACATTAGGATTCATGATAAAACAAAGGCGCGAATGAATACTCATTCGCGCCTTTTTACGTTCAACAAAAAACACTAACAACACCCTCCACCGTCGTAGAAATATGTTGAGTTCGATATATAAATGTCATTCCTTCCCAGATCCGCTAATGCTCTAGCTGTTTTGTCACACACTGCAATAGGTTGATTTTGAAGTAAGGTATGTCCATTGTTATCATCAAAAAAGTCTTCATTACCATAATAAATGGCCGTTTTACCAGTAAATACACATGGCCCATCTTCCGGCATTGGATCTTTAATTGCACACACTTCAACACTCTCCAAAAAGATTAACTCTTCGGTATCGTAATGTTCTGTATCCAATACACGATATGGACGTTTAGCACGTATTTCGATCGTTCCAAACCCAGCATCTGTCATCATCTTCACGTACTCCTTTAATGGAAGTGAGCCACTCAAGCAAAGTGCTCTCAAGCGATCATCATTCTTTAGTGACTCTGGCATAGGATCTTCTGTAACCGGATCCGAAAGCACTAAACGACCATTTGGTTTCAATACTCGATACATTTCAGCAAGAGCTTTTTTCAAATCTTCTTTATTGAAGATATTAAACAAACAATTTTGTGCTGCAACATCGATTGAATTATCTTCAACAGGCAAGTTCAATGCATCTCCTTTACGTACATCCACAAAATCTGATTTGAACCATGGATTAGTTTCTTCTGCTGATTTCAAGTTTGTTTTACATGCATCCAACATTTCATCTACAACATCGACTCCAATAACTCCTTGCGGTTTTCTACTGAAATAAGAAAACTGGAATACTTCCATTCCTCCTCCCACTCCCACATACAATACCGTAGGGTCATTAACCAAATCTCTTGGGTTTACAGTACTTCCGCAACCATAGTTCATTTCTAACATGATCTCAGGCATGTTCAATTCTGGTAATGCCCAAACTGGAGTTGTTGTACAACAAAGCCCAACATCCGGTGTTAACGCAGCATCTCTGTATACGTTCACTGTTTCATCTAAATATGATTTCATCTACTCTTTTATTCTTATTTAAAATTCTTGCTTATGCCGTAGTACCTCCACAACTAGATCCTGCACCCGCAGTACATCCATAGCAATGCTGATTCACAATTATATTTCTATTTTCTAACGATTCTAGATCAAAATTAGATAAATGCTGTCCTTTAGCCGCAACTTTTAAATCCAACATTTGATTAAAGTCGCAATCAAAGATATATCCATCCCAACCTATTGAGATTGTACTTCTACACATCACACCTTCTGCAGCTATGGGATTATACGCGTTTACTAACTTCTCCATATAGCCTTGATAATTATCACTTGCAACCAAGTATTCCAAATAACGACTTACTGGAAGATTTGTAATTGCATATAAGCTATTAAAACTTATGTCAAAACGATCTTTCAATCTTTTCTTGAAATCTGCTTGAAGTGCCTCTTGTGATGGCGGTAAAAATGCTCCCGACGGATTGTAAACCAAATCTAAAGTAAGGCCACTTCCTTCAATTCCATAGCCAACATCATTTAACATCTTTAGTGCTTTAATACTTTGTTCAAAAACACCATTTCCACGCTGAGAATCTGTTTTTGATGCTGTAAAGTAAGGAAGTGAAGAAACTACTTGAACCTTATGCTTCTTGAAAAAATCTGGTAAGTCATAATACTTTTTATTAGCAACGATGATCGTTAAATTACAGCGAACAATGACCTTTTTTCCTTTTGCAGAAAGTTGCTCAACAAACCAACGAAATCTAGGATTCATTTCAGGCGCCCCACCAGTTAAATCAACTGTACTACAATTTGTTTTATCAATTGCATCAAGACACAATTGCATTGTTTCGCGAGTCATAATCTCTTTTCGATCAGGACCTGCATCAACATGACAATGTTTACATACTTGATTACACATCTTTCCTACATTAATCTGAAAGACATCTACCCCTACAGTTGTCAATGGGAACAAACCTGTTTCTTCCAATTTTTGTTGAAAAGGAGTCAAATTAGCTTCTTGTAATAACTTTAATTGTTTATCTGTTTCAGATAAAGCATGGCTCTGCGCCGCTAACGATTTGTGCGTTAATACACCCATCACATTGAAATATCTTTGTATTTGTTCATCATTTGAACACCATGCACAAGCACGGCTCCACTTTTTATTGCCGAGGCAACATGCACCGCTTCCATCATCTGTTCTTCATCACATCCTTTTTCCATTGTATCTTCTGTATATGCTTCTATACAGTATGGACATTGAACAGCATGAGAAACTGCTAATGCTATTAAAGATTTTTCTCTTGCTGTAAGCGCTCCATCTTGGAATACTGATCCATAATAATCAAAGAATTTTTTCCCTAATTCTGGTTGAAACTCTGATATTTTGCCAAACTTCTTTAAATCTTCAGGATCGTAATATGTTTTCATGCTCTTATTTTAATCACTAAAATTAATGATTTCAGTGTACTTTAGGGTTAGACGGTGAAGTGAAAAGCTTCTTACAAATCTCGAAACAATAATCTCTGCTTCCAATTGCTCCATTTATATCTTTTTGAAAAAAAGACAATCATTGCAATTTGACAAAGTATCGAAACTACGATTGCGGAAATTAAATCTGGAGGTGAAGCATCTATCCATAATGCATCTGTTTTAAGCGCCGACCAATCGTTTCCAATGATCAATATCCCAAATAGATTATTCACCAAATGATACCCCATTCCAAGTTCTAAGCCGTCATCCATATGAGCGATAATACCAAGGAATAATCCTGATCCCACATAAAATGCAAGTAAACCATACCCAAGTGAATTAATTTCGGGGTTTCCTGCATGAACCAACCCGAAGAGCATCCCTGTGAATAAAAGAGATAGTCCTGCATGTTTTAACAATTTCCCTACTCCTTGAAAAAGATATCCTCGGAAGAAAAGATCCTCAATTGCCGTTTGAATTGGAACTAAAACTATGGATATCAAAAGAAGTAAGAAAAACTTATCACTAGAAAAATTCCATTGTATATTATCCCATGCGAATCCAAAGAAAAGTATCGCTTGTAATATTCCCCAGAAAAAAAAACTCGTAAACATTCTTCTCCAATCAAACTTTTCTCTAGCTGTAAACAATGACAATATTGGTCGTTTATGTAGAAACTTCACACAGATTAAAAGAGCTATAAATAAACAGGTAAATGGTAATAATTGGAACAAAAAAATCAAGTTTCGATTGGTTTCACCATTTGAAAGATCCTCAAACGAAAAGAGTTCAGACATTACAGCCTGAACTCCTATTATTGAAAATATATACGTTAGTAAAAAGATACAGATCGTTAATACATAAGTACCTCCATTTTCTGTTCCTTTTTTATACTGATCAACAAATCTCATATTAATGAAAAATGTCCTTTACTCTTTGAAAGAACCCCTTATCGCTATGATCTGGACTAGGAGTAAAGTTGTCACTTTCTCTTAATTTTTCAAGGATTTCTTTTTCCTCTTTCGAAATCTTTTTCGGTGTCCATACATTGATATGAACGAATAAATCTCCTGAACCATACCCTTGTACTATCGGTAATCCTTTCCCTTTTAGGCGTAACAATTTTCCACTTTGAGTACCTGGTTCAATTTTAATTTTCGCTTTTCCTGATACAGTCGGAATTTCTATTGAATTTCCAAGAACCGCATCTACAAAATTAATGTAAGCATCATAGTGAAGATTCTCTCCGTCTCTGCGCAACTTATCGTGGGCTACTTCTTCAATAACGACAATAAGATCTCCAGGAACCCCATCAAACGGGCCTGCATTTCCTTTTCCGGTAACACTCAACTGCATTCCTTCCATTACACCTGCCGGAATGTCAATTTCGATCACATCTTCTTCACGTTTCAACCCATTCGCATCCGCCCCTGCAGGTTTCTTATCAATCATTTTACCTGCACCATGACAAACATTACATGCTGATTGGGTTTGCATCGCACCTAAGAAAGTTTGAGAAACACGTGTTACTCTACCACTCCCACCACATGTCTGGCATGATTTAAAAGTGACTCCCTCTGCAGAGACTAATTTATTAACCTTAATTTTTTTCTGAACCCCCTCAGCTACTTCTTGTAACGTAAGTTTCATTTTCACACGAAGGTTTGTTCCTCGAACACGTCTGGATCCACCACCTCGGCTTCCTCCAAAACTTCCACCACCTCCACCAAAAGCACCTCCAAAGATGTCTCCGAATTGCGAAAAGATGTCGTCCATGTTCATACCGCCACCGCCAAATCCACCGGCGCCACTCATTCCTGCATGTCCGAATTGATCGTATCGCGCTTTCTTCTCTGCACTACTCAGTACTTCGTAAGCTTCAGCTGCTTCTTTAAATTTTTCTTCAGCGGTTGCGTCCCCTTCATTTTTATCTGGGTGGTATTTTAACGCCAATTTTCTATAGGCCTTTTTAATTTCGGCTGTTGACGCACCTTTCGTGACTCCTAGTACTTCGTAATAATCTCTTTTGTTGCTCATAATCTCCTTTTTCGCTTATTATTGTCCAACTACAACTTTCGCGAATCGAATTACTTTATCATTTAGGTAATACCCTTTTTCAACGGCTTCAATTACCTTTCCTTTCATCTTTTTACTTGGCGCAGGGATATTCGCAATTGCTTCATGGATTTCGCTATCAAAAACTTCCCCATCAGCCTTCATTGGCTTTAATCCTTTCGATTCCAAGTTCGTCTTGAACTTATTAAAAATAAGATTAAACCCTTCTTTAACACTTCCTAAATCTTCTGCTTTCTCATTATTAGCAATTGCACGTTCAAAATCGTCAATTACCGGAATAAGGTCTTTCAACACACCAGCGTTTGCATTGCTAATAATGTCAATTTTTTCTTTATTCGTACGCTTTCTATAATTATCAAATTCAGCATGAATTCTAATATACTTATCATTTAATTCAGCGTAACGTTCTTCCCAAGTTGGTTCTTTAACCTCTTCCACCTCTTTTTCCTCTACTTGCTTTTCCGTAGTTTCTTGATTTACTACTTCTTCTTGCTCGTTTAGCTCTTTTTCTTCTGACATATCTTCAATTTTGCGTAAATGAGAGGGCAAAGATACTGCCAATATCATAAATAAGACAGAGTGTCAGTCTATTTCTCTGACATAAAGAGATAAAATGAAAAGATGACAGTATTACCGATTAAACATCTTCATTTTTGATTCATAAAAAAACTCCCAAAGAAATAATCTCCGAGAGTTTTTTATGCTCTATTACTGAGCATCACTCCTTACAAATCTTACAAATTAAGGAAGCTACAATTATTATTTTTCTAGTTGACCATCAAGAACTTTATGCAATTCCAATCCTCGAATCTCTTTTCCTGAAGCTATTATTTTCCCATCTCCATCAATCAAAAACGCCGTTGGAATAGAAGTTACACCATACTCTCTAGCAATAATGCCTCCTACATCCAATCCATGATATTTCCATGTAAGCTCATCTTTATCAATAGCATTCTGCCAAGCATCTGATTTTTTGTCTAGGGAGACACTAAAAACTTCAAATCCTTTTCCATTCTTAAACTTGGATTTTTTATACTTATCGTAGGCTTCGACTACATTCGGATTTTCTCGTCTGCAAGGTGCACACCATGAAGCCCAAAAATCAATTAAGACCATTTTCCCTTTAAGCTTCGATAATTTTACCGTTTTTCCTTTAGGAGATTTAAGTTCAATATCTGGTGCCTGAGCACCATTTACTGGGCTTGAAGGAGAATAAGAAAAAGCCAACAAACCGACTGAAAAGATTATTGTAAGTAATTTCATTTTAACGTTAAATATGTAGTAGTTATTTATTCTTGCTGAAAATAAACAAACTTTATCCTTTACGACTACATTAAAATGTACAAAACTTCTTTAACCTAGTAATCCTATATGGTAATAATAAACAATTGTGTTTTTTAGAAACTATCCAATTCGTCGAATATCAGCACCAAGGTTATTCAATCGAATATCAATATCTTGATATCCACGATCAATTTGTTCAATATTATGAATAACACTCTTTCCTTTTGCTGAAAGTGCCGCAATTAGCAATGACACTCCTGCACGAATGTCTGGTGAAGTCATCTGAATCCCTCGTAAATCATATTTTCTATCCAATCCTATTACGGTTGCTCTATGCGGATCACATAAAATAATCTGCGCTCCCATATCAATTAATTTGTCCGTAAAGAATAATCTTGATTCAAACATTTTTTGATGTATTAAAACGCTTCCCTTAGCTTGTGTTGCAACCACTAATATAATTGACAATAAATCCGGCGTAAATCCAGGCCAAGGTGCATCAGCAATAGTCATAATTGAACCATCAATAAATGTCTCAATTTGATAACTCTCTTGTTTCGGAACAAAAATATCATCTCCTCTTTTCTCTAGGTTAATACCTAACCTTCTAAAAATAGTTGGTATAATTCCTAAATTTTCCCAGCTAACATCTTTAATTGTAATCTCAGATTGAGTCATTGCTGCTAATCCAATAAACGATCCAATTTCGATCATATCTGGAAGAACTCTATGGTAACATCCTTTAAGTTCTTTCACTCCTTGTATTTTCAGCATATTAGATCCAATCCCTTCAATCTTTGCTCCCATCGAATTCAGCATTTTGCATAATTGTTGCAAATATGGTTCACACGCTGCGTTGTAAATTGTAGTTAGCCCTTCTGCTCGAACTGCAGCCATAACAATATTAGCAGTTCCAGTAACTGAAGCTTCATCCATATGGATATAAGTTCCCTTCAATTTTTCCCCTTCAACAGCATAAAAGTGTTCACCAGCATCATAATTAAACTTTGCTCCTAACGCCATCATTCCTGTAAAGTGCGTATCCAAACGACGTCGGCCGATTTTATCACCTCCCGGTTTTGGCAAATACCCAACACCAAAACGTGCCAACATTGGTCCAACAATCATCACAGAACCACGCAATGAACTTGCTCTAGTTTTAAAATCTTCAGTCTGCATATAGTCTAGGTTGACATCTTTTGCTTGAAAGATATATGTTCCCTTCTCTACTTTCTCAATCTTCACCCCCATTGCCTGAAGCAGACCAATCAATTTATTCACATCTACAATATCCGGAATGTTCGAAATTGTAACTTTTTCTGATGTTAAAAGAGGAGCGCACAAGACCTGCAACGCTTCATTTTTCGCACCTTGAGGAATTAACTCTCCTTTTAATTGTTTTCCTCCGTGGATTTCAAATGATGCCATAGCTGCTGAATGATTTTAAATTCTTCTGGTGAAGCTATCTATTAGATTGCAAATAAAGCAATGGAAAATGAAAAGTTATCCACTTTAAAACGTTGATCCACCTTATGAACACAATCGAATCATTACTTAAACAAGCTCTTTAAACTAGAATATTCATTTTTAATCTGTTTTTTATGACATAAATTTAAACTCGTCTCTTCTTCCCTATAATCTGGCACTGCTTTCGTTATAACTTTCGAGAATTTTTTCGGATGTGCTGTTGCTAAAAACACTCCTAATTCACCATTCATTCCTTTGTCGAGTAATGCCATCTTCCCAATTGCCCCGTGCGGATCCAACAAATATCGATTCACTTCATAACATTTATCGATTTCATTAATAATCTCATCATTTGAGTAACTATATGCAGAAATATCCTTAGCCAATTCTCTTAGCTCATTTTCATATATATATTCTATTCGCTCAAAATTACTCGGATTCCCCACATCCATGGCATTTGCATATGTCTCAACAGATGACTTTGGTCGATATATTCCA
>JAKVAS010000131.1 GCA_022448165.1 Crocinitomicaceae bacterium
TAAATTCCATGTATTTCCTCCATTCGTCGTTTTATACAATCCTCCATTAGAAGCAACATATGCAATGTTCTCATTTGCAGGATCTACAATAACATCCCTAAGATTTCCATTTAGATTTCCAACTTCATTCCAGGTCAGTCCAGCATCTATTGACTTTAAAACACCAATACTATATGTGTCCCCGCCATCTGCGTCTCCCGTTGCCAAATAGATTGTGTTACTATTTGCTGCAGAAATACCAATTGCAGAAACCCCCATCACTGCTAATTCATCTCCTAATGGAGTCCAATTAAGACCTGAATCAGTTGATTTCCATATCCCACCAGCAGGCGCGCCAATATAAAGCGTTGTTGGCGTATTTGGGTCTTCCATAACAAAATTGACACGTCCCATACCAGGACTCCAAGATTGAGTATTAGTATAGCTAAATGGGCCTAGTGGTTGCCAATTCCCGGCGTTTTGCCCATTTTTAGCTAGACCATGACTACTCATGTAGCCTTTATGTTCATTATATGCTTGTTTAAAATTTGGGAAACTTCCATCCGGCATTAATCGGGTTTCCCAAAAGGCTTCCCACCGATGGAACTGTTTCCATCCATGTCCTTTTTTGTAAGAAATTCCATCCCAGTCGGAATAAAAAGCTTGTTTTACAGCTGCATAGTTAGCATTTGGTGCATTTAATGCATCTACCCAATTCGATTGTTGAGCGTTCGTGGCGTTCGCGAATCCACAAGCCAAAATAAATAAGGCTGTGCTTTTTCGGACGCATCTTTGGAGAGCGTTTTTCATAATTGTTAGCGTAGTTTTGAACAATATATTAAAATTCATTGTATCCACAAAACCGGTTAAGTCAACAAATTACAACTTTAGCAAAACTTTTTTTCACTATAATTGGAAGCCTAACCATCTTATACTTCCATGCCAAAATTCTTATTTGTTGTTTTATTTTTCAATCCAAGATTACAAATACAGCTTTCTTTCTATCAATCTTAAACATAAAAAAAGCCGCCAAAAAGGCAGCTCGTTAACAATTCACTATCAGATAGTTACCTTCACTTTGAGAATAATGATTCAACAAATTCTTTACGATTAAATAATTGTAAATCATTGATGCCTTCACCTACTCCAATGTATTTTACTGGGATTCTCATTTGATCCGATATACCAATTACTACACCACCTTTTGCTGTACCATCCAATTTAGTTATAGCAAGCGCCGTAATATCGGTAGCAACAGAGAACTGCTTAGCCTGTTCATATGCATTTTGTCCAGTAGAACCATCAAGAACCAATAAAACCTCATGAGGAGCCGTAGGAACAACCTTACTCATTACACGCTTAATCTTACCCAATTCATTCATAAGGTTGATTTTATTGTGTAAACGACCTGCCGTGTCAATAATTACAACATCCGCGTTTTGAGCTTTTGCTGATTGCAACGCATCAAATGCCACAGAAGCGGGGTCAGCATCCATACCTTGCTGAACAATTGGTACACCAACACGTTCTGACCAAATAATTAACTGATCCACTGCAGCAGCTCGAAAAGTATCCGCAGCTCCAAGAACTACACTCTTACCAGCTTGTTTAAACTGATTTGCAAGCTTCCCAATAGTTGTTGTCTTTCCAACCCCATTAACGCCAACTACCATAATTACGTGCGGGCCATCAGTATGCACTGGCAGTTCGTATTCAGTTGTATCAAAAGAATTATTTTCTTCAAGAAGCGCTGTTATCTCCTCTTTTAGTATGAGGTCCAGTTCACTCACCCCCATCACTTTATCCTTAGCGACACGCTCTTCAATTTTATCAATAATTTTTAGCGTAGTATCTACTCCGACATCGGAAGTAATTAATATTTCTTCCAAGTTATCTAATACTTCAGCATCAACCTTTGACTTACCAACGACCGATCGTGCAAGTTTATTGAAAAAACTCTTCTTTGTTTTCTCAAGTCCTTTATCTAGACTTTCCTTTTTCTCTTTAGAGAAGATTTTAAAAATTCCCATATACTTGTAAAAATAACAAAAGCTTCCTACCAAAATACGGTGGAAGCTTTAATATCGAGATGAAATAAAAAATTAGTTCTTAGCGAACCACTCTTTTACTTTTTCGTTGTGTACAATTTCTTGTTTGAAAGAGTAAGATCCAGTCTTATCAGACTTTACCATCTTAATTACCTTCGTATGTTCTTTTCCTCCTCCTTTTTGCAAGGATGCTACTACTTTCTTTGCCATGTCTTAGCTTATTTAATTTCTTTATGAATCGTGTAACGTTTCAAGATTGGATTAAACTTCTTGATCTCCAAACGATCTGGAGTATTCTTTCTGTTCTTCGTTGTAATGTAACGAGACGTCCCTGGTTGACCAGTTGTCTTGTGCTCAGTACACTCCAAAATAACTTGAACTCTATTGCCTTTCTTTGCCATTTTCTTTATTTACTATACCATCTACCGAAAAATCAGTAATTGATGACAGAATTTCTTACTTAATATATCCCTTTGCACGAGCTTCCTTCACGCATGCCAAGATACCTTTCTTGTTAATTGTTCTCAATGCAGACGTTGAAATTTTCAACGTAATAAATTCATTCTCTTCTGGAATGAAAAATTTCTTTGTAATCAAGTTCGGGTAAAACTTTCTTTTGGTCTTACGTTGTGAGTGAGAAACATTGTTCCCTACCATTACCGACTTTCCTGTTATTTGACAAACTCGTGACATCTCTTATTATTTAATCCTACTTACTAAAAGGGGTGCAAAGAAACCAATTAATTCGAAATCATCCAAGTAATTATACACTTTTTTCATAATTAATTTCTAACAATTCACATCTTAACATGTTCAACGCCGTGAGAACACTCACCCGTATATTCCTATCTCGTTGATCTCCAAACAAAAACTGCTTGGTGATTACCTTATCTTTACTTGCTAATGCAATCCAAATAGTTCCGACTGGTTTTTCAATTGACCCTCCATTTGGACCAGCTATTCCAGAAAGCGCTAAACAATAATCAACACCTAATTTAACCCTCCCGTTCGCAGCCATTTGTTTAACGACTTCTTCACTTACTGCTCCAACCGCTTTTAAATCTTCCTCACGAACATCTAACAGATGCTGTTTCAATTTATTCGTATATGTAACAAAACTTCCATAGAAGAACTCTGAGGCACCTGAAACCTTAACTATTTCAGAAGACAAACTTCCCGCGGTACAACTTTCTGCAGTTCCTAGTGTTTTTTGTTTTCCTTTCAGTAACTCTCCAACCACTTTTGCCAATCCTGCTTCACGTCCAAAAACGTACATCGGAAGCCGATCACTAATTTGAGTTAAAAAATGATCTATTCGTTTTTTATTATGCTCCGTTCGTTCTGAAGTTAGTCTCAAACGCACAATCCCCGGAGATGGTAGATAAGCCAATCCGATTCCTTCTCCTCTAACTTCATCTTCAATATCCTTGATTCTTTCCGCTAAATACGACTCTCCAATTCCCTGTGCATATATAGTTTGATGATAAATTGATTCCATTTCGAATCGTTCTTCCAAAATTGGTAATAATCGATCTCGAAGCAAATGTTTCATCTCATAAGGAACACCTGGCAAACTAACCAATAATTTCCCATCTCTTTCAAACAACATTCCCGAAGCTGTCCCCTGATTATTCTTTAAGATTCTAGCCCCCATCGGCATTGCCGCTTGCTGAATATTAACATCAAGCATTTCACGACCTCTTTTGGCAAAAAATGACCTAACATGGGTTAATATCTCCTCATTAATTTCTAGAGAGGTATCAAAAAACTTACAAAGAGTATGTTTTGTAATATCATCTTTAGTAGGACCTAATCCTCCTGTAACAATCACTAAATCAACCCTAGATAAAGCATGTTCAATAGCATACAAAATTGCATCTTCTTTATCTTGAATAACCGTAGCATATTGTACCGTCCCTCCAGCTTCAGCCATAACACTTCCAATCCACGACGCGTTTGTATTAATCGTTTGCCCAATTAAGAGCTCATCTCCGATTGCTATGACTTCTACTCTCACTTTATTTCAATTTATATTTTGCAATTGATTCAATATGTCCCGTATGAGGAAATTGATCCACAAAACTCAATTTATCCAAAATATACCCTTCTGAGATTAATGTATCCGTATCCCTTGCTTGCGTAGAAGGATTACAAGAAATATAAACAATATTCTTTGCTCCCAATTCAATAACCTTTCTCAAAGTTTTAGGAGCAATCCCAGCCCTAGGAGGATCTAAAATCACCGTATTAATTCTTCCAACATAATTAGGATACTCCTTTAAAAACTTCCCCACATCTGCGGCGTAAAAATCGACTTGTTGAATATTATTCTTTGTTGCGTTACGTTTTGCATCTTCAATTGCTTCTTCCACAATATCTACGCCGATAATTTTCACATCTGGCCTTCTGGAAGATAGAATCTGTCCAATTGTACCTGTTCCGCAAAAGAGATCCATAACTACATCATTCTTAGCAATCTCTTCTTCGAAGACATAATCTAGTGCTTTCGCATATAGTCTCTCCGCGCTCTGAGGGTTTGTTTGAAAAAAACTCTCCATCGAAATCTCAAAACTAAGCTTATGCAACTGCTCTATTATGACAGGCTCTCCATACAATAATGTATTACTCCCGTTTTCAATTTTCGCACGATCTGCTACATTATCGTTAACCGTATGTTGTATTCCTGCCAAACGATCTCCAAGCTTCGCTAAAAGAAAATCTACAACCTTTTGGCGATTGAATTTTTTCACCCCTTGCGAAGAAGTCACAAAATTCAATAATAATTTATCTTGGTAAAATGATTTACGAACTACAATATGTCTGAAAAACCCTTCTTTTTTAGGTGGGTGCCATGCTGGTAAACCGGTATCCTCCAATAATTGACGAAGTTCCGACAACAAGGTTTCCCACTCTTTATCAAACATTCCACTTGGCCCATTCAATGATTCAACTTTCCACCAAGTTCCTCGTCGCTTAAAGCCTAATGCAAAAGCATCATCAATATCTTCTCCTGTTTCCCTATCGTGCTCTATACAAGAGAAACTATACTCCATCTTATTACGATAGAAATAATGTTCTGGTGAAGAAATAAACTCATCAAAAATCTCCTGTGGCTGTTCAATCCCTCCAATTCTTCTGAAAATCTCTAAAGTTGACTCTTTCTTATATTTCTCCTGTAGTTCAATTGGAACATAAATATATGGGCCGCCCGAAATTTCTTGAAAATCAGAAATGACTTCAACTTCCGAACGCTTAACAACATCAATCAGCTTTGCTTCGGCAAATCGTTTTCGTTTTTTCGTTATTCGTGCTTTTGCGGTTTGTCCTGGAAATGTATTATCCACAAATACTACGTACTCTCCATCATCTGTAGGAATTTTTGCAATTCCTTTTCCTCCAAAAGCGTATCCAGAAATATCTAATGTGACAATCTCTCCGCGTTTCATTATGTAAATTCGATTAAATGAGTCCTTTAATAATCCCCTTATCTGCCTCTGCGATAAATTGAAGAATCTGCTCTCTTACCTCTGATTTAGGAATTGACTCTATAATCGCTTCAACTCCTTTACTAACGTTGTTATTTTGAACATATAAAAGACGGTAAATATCCTCTATTTGTTTCACGGTCTCATCAGGAAATCCTTTTCTTCTTAATCCAACCGAATTAACTCCAGCAAAACCAAGAGGTTCTCTTGCCGCCTTCACAAAAGGTGGAACATCTTTTCTTATGCTTGACGTTCCAGCAACGAATGAATGTGCTCCGATACGCACAAATTGTTGCGCTCCTACTTTTCCTTCAAGGATTGCGCAATCTTCAATTACAACATGTCCGCTAAGTCCAGTATAACTTGCTAATATTACATTATTTCCTATTTGACAATCATGAGCCACGTGAACATACGTCATCAACAAACAATTATCTCCTACAGAAGTTTTCCATCGGTCTTTTGTTCCTCGGTGAATTGTTACACACTCACGTATAACTGTATTATTACCTATTTCCACTGTAGTCTCCTCACCTTCAAATTTAAGATCCTGTGGAGTAACCCCTATAACTGATCCAGGGAAAATTTCACAATTGCTTCCAATACGAGTACCTGAATAAATAGTAACATTCGGGTGTATAATTGTACCGTCTCCAATAGTGACATCATCCCCTATTGTGGAGAATGCCTCTACGGTTACATTTTCACCTAATCGAGCCTTTTCAGAAACATTTGCAAATTTACTTATCATTCTGTCTTTTCCTTGACTACCTGAGCAAGCATTTCTGCTTCTACTACTGGCTGTCCATTAACATATCCAACTCCTCCCATGTTCACCAATCCACGACGGATAGGGGAAATTAATTTCAAGTCAAAAACAACCGTATCTCCTGGAACAACTTTTTGCTTGAATTTCACTTTATCAATTTTCATAAAGTAGGTTGTGTACAAATGTGGGTCTTCTACTTTAGATAAAGCAAAAATCCCCCCTACTTGAGCCATTGCTTCAATCTGAAGAACTCCTGGGAAAACTGGATTCCCTGGAAAGTGACCTGTAAAAATCGGTTCGTTCATCGTGATGTTTTTCACACCTACGATTGTCTCCTCTCCAATCTCTAAAATCTTATCAACCATTAAGAAAGGAAACCTATGAGGTAACATTCCTTCGATATCAACAATATCATACAAAGGCTTTTTCGTTAGGTCAAATTTTTTCCCAGCTTTAGCCTTGCTCTTCATGTATTCCTTCAACACCTTAGCAAAACGCACATTCCCTGAATGTCCAGGACGCGCCGCTAAAATATGTGCTTTAATTGGCTTTCCAACTAATGCTAGATCTCCAACAATATCAAGTAACTTATGACGTGCTGGTTCGTTTTCAAACTTCAACTTTGTGCTATTTAAAACACCCATTCCTTCTACCGCGATATCTCCTCGATCTTTCCCTAACAATTCAGCCAAGTTATTCAATTCCTCATCACTTACATTCTCTCTCTCAACTAGAACGATTGCATTATCCAAATCGCCACCTTTAATCAGGTTATTTTTAGCCAAGTACTCAAGCTCTCTTAAAAACACAAATGTTCTACACCCTGAGATACTCTCTTTAAACTCATTGATATTATACATGGATGCATGTTGCGTTCCAAGTACAGGAGAGTTATAGTCTACCATTACCGTAATTCGATAATTGCTATCTGGGACTGCTAAAAATTCAATTCCCTTTTCCGTATCTTCCCATGGAATGTTTTCTTCCAACTCTAAATAAACACGATCTGATTTTTGATCTTCATATCCTACCTCTTCAAATTTGGACACAAAACTTTCTGAACTTCCATCCATGATTGGAACTTCAGGACCATTTAACTTGATAAGTGCATTATCTATTTGACATCCATAAACAGCAGCAAGAATATGCTCCGTAGTATATACACGAGCTCCATTTGCTTCAAGTGTTGTTCCTCTTTCAGTAGAAACAACTAAGTCACAATCTGCTTTGATAATCGGCTGACCCTCTAGATCAACACGTTGAAACTTGTATCCGTGATTATCTGCTGCCGGACAAACCTCTAATGTTACTGTTTCTCCCGTATGCAACCCAATTCCTGTGAATGAAACTGCTTCTTTAAGGGTTCTTTGCTTTTCAGCCATGTATGGTTTTATTTTGTTAGTTCTTTGATTTTATCTTCCAAGGCTTTCAATCTATCTGAAATTCTTGGTAAGCGTCTAAACCCTAAGTAAGACTTTTTATAGTCATTACTATCAAAGGCTGGTGACCCCATAATCTTGGTGTCATCTTTCACGCTTCCTCCAACACCTGACTGCGCTGCAATCATTACCCTATCTCCTATTTTCAAGTGTCCTGCGAGCCCAACTTGTCCTCCCATCAACACATTCTTTCCAATTTTCGTTGATCCAGCTACTCCTGCTTGTGCAGCCATTGCACTATTACTCCCAACTTCAACGTTATGCCCTATTTGAACAAGGTTATCAATCTTTGCTCCT
>JAKVAS010000132.1 GCA_022448165.1 Crocinitomicaceae bacterium
TGAATATTAATGAACTTACTTTCGTAACTGAAATGTTGTTGACAATAGGTGTCTTTATGTTAACCATTGGAACTTTCCTTGGAGGTGTTTGGGCGAATGAATCTTGGGGACGTTATTGGGGATGGGATCCAAAAGAAACTTGGGCGTTGGTAGCTGTAATAGGTTATGCGGTAGTTCTACATTTTCGTTACATTCCAGCTTTGAAGGGGAAGTTTTTGTTTAACTCTGCAAGTCTTTGGGGATTCTCACTGATCCTCTTTACATTCTTCGGGGTGAACTTTATGTTGGTCGGATTACACTCTTATGCACAAGGTGATGGCTTAGGGCACTTCCCTGTTTGGTTGAGTTATACAATTGTAGGATTTATTTTATTTAATATTATTTCTAACGATCGAAGAAAGGATTATCCTAAAGGAGTTCAAACAAAAGAATGGTGGGTTATTGGAGGGATAATACTTCTTGTCTGGACAATATTTCCCGGATTCCTTAATTGGTACATAGAGAAGAAAATGAATGAATGGAATGCAGATGAAATTGCTTTTTCAACTTGGTGGTTAATCTTTAACTGGATTGTGATGGTTATTTGGTTAACAGGTGCGCTATCTTTAATTTATTTTGTTGGAAAGAAAGTAATCGTTGGAAACAAAAGAGTAAAAGATGGAGAAATTTGATATACTGGCTTTTGCTGCCCATCCTGATGATGTAGAATTATCTGCTTCTGGAACTTTAATGAAGCACATTGCTGATGGAAAAAAAGTTGGAATTGTGGATTTAACGCAAGGAGAACTTGGATCTCGAGGAACAATTGAAACAAGATATGATGAAGCGGCTAAGGCATCTATTGTTATGGGGGTTGATGCGCGTGTAAACTTGAAAATGGCAGATGGTTTTTTCGAAATTAATGAAGCCAATAAACGGTTAATTGTAGAACAAATTCGTCGCTTTAAACCAGATGTTGTTTTAGCAAATGCAATGTCTGATCGTCACCCCGATCACGGTAGGGGAAGCCAGTTGGTATCTGAAGCATGTTTTTTGGCAGGTTTGAGAAAGGTTGAAACGACCTGGGAAGGGGAGAAGCAAAAGGAATATCGTCCGAAAGCGATTTATCATTATATCCAAGATCGTTATATTAAACCAGACTTTGTTATTGATGTAACGCCATTTATTGATCGAAAATTAGAAGCAATTATGGCATATAAAACGCAGTTTTTTGATCCAGAGTCTAAAGAGCCTGTAACTCCTATTTCGGGTAAAGATTTTATGGACTTTATAAAATCTAGAATGCGTGAATTTGGACGTCCAATTGGTGTTGAATACGCTGAAGGCTTTACAGTGGAACGTATTTTGGGAGTTAACGATTTACTTAGTCTTAAGTAGCTTGATTATTTTAAGTCGAGAATTTCGAATTTTCGACCATTAAGTTCAACAGTGTCTGAAATCTTTTTACCTAGAAGAGTTCTTCCCAGTGGTGTTGAGGCAGTCATACAAAATACTTCAATGTTATTAACCTTGATTTGACCAATTCCCACAGAAAGAAAGAAGTACCCCATGTTTGTTTGGATAAAACTTCCGAAGGCGATTGAAGTATGATGCTTTGTCATATCAATACGCGAAAGACCTTCCCTTAATTGGATATTGTTAATTAGTTGTTTCCCCAATTTCTCTTGCTCTAATTGGGCCATTGCCCGTCCTGTCTCATGCTTATCGCCAGCAGTACTTTTCGTTTCTCGCTTCATGGCATTTTGACTGTCGCTTATAGAAGTTTGAATACGTATAATTCTATCCTCAATTACTCGAGACAATTCTTGATAAACGATTTCTTTACTTAACATGATCTGAAATTATTTCGTTGAATCGCTGGAGTACATTTTTTGCACTGTATTGCAATGCACGCTTTCGGATCTCTAAAGAATCGTAGTTTTCTTTTTGTTGAATAAATTCCTCCATTGTTTCTGCCAACTGCTGGGGATTTCCAATTTTTGTCTGCATACCCAAGTGAGGGGGGATATCGTAGCCAATTCCTACAGGGGTTGTAATTGTAGGAGTGCCGGTTGCCCAAGATTCTGCTAAAACAATGGAAAAGGTTTCATAAACAGAATTTAAAACAAATGCATCCGCAGATTGATAGAATTTCGGAAGATCTTTCCACTCTTTGTGACCGTCAAAAAGAACCGTGTCGGTTAGCCCCAATGATTGAACATATTCTTTCCACATTTCGCTTTCTCCATCTGAAATGATCTGGAAACTAAAGCTAGAACCAATTTTTTTCTTCAAAATTGCACAAGCATCAATCATCCCTTTAGGATCTTTGGTATTCGGATCTAAAGTAGAAATATGTAAAAACGTGGTTGTTGATTTATTTTTTTGATTAGCACAAATAAAAACATCCGTATCGACATGATTTGGGACGATTCCGATCGAATGGGAAGGGAAAATTTCTTCCATATCCTTTTTTAAGAAAGCAGAGCCTACAAATAATTCATCAATGTGCTTTCCTGCTTTTCGAGCCATTAATTTCTGACTTTTGGGCCATTCTTTCCATACCTGAGGTCGAAAATATGAACCTTGTTCTAAATGAATCCATGGACAATTAAAACGTTTTTTTGCAGCAATGAATTGCAGTGCTTTGGGTAATAGAATAGAGGTATAGATTATATCTATATTTCTTATTTCTTTAAGCGCTTTTAGCAATGCTTTTTTCTGAAGACGAAGTTTTCGAAAACCATTTTTTCCACGAGGGTGGTAAACAATATGTTCCGTTAGATTTCCCTCAGAGGTTGTTTCTAATCGCATTTTTGCTTCTTCATCCGAAGCAACGGTGTGAACAACGGTTACAACATGTTGAGTCGCCAATAATTCAGCCTGCCTCCTTATGAAATTGCCAACAAATGGTTGGTGTGCATTCGGATACCACGAGCTTAAAAAGAGAATGTTTTTTGCATTAATTGCCATCTAGGGCAAATATAAGATTTTACGCGAGGGTCTTTTCAAAAACTACTTTTACTTGTTCCAAGGCATAATCAATTTCTTCCTTCGTTGTATATCTTGAGAATGAAAAACGAACATTTGGACGATTAGTATCAGCATTAATTCCTCTTAGAACATGTGATCCTGTAGATGCTCCAGATGTGCACGCACTTCCTCCTGATATTGCGACACCTTTTAAGTCTAATGTGAAGAGCAACATCCCAGATTTCTCTGTAGCAGGAAAACAAACATTCAAGACAGTATATAGTGATTTTTCGGGATCAATTTCTCCATGAAATCCAATATCATCAAAATGTGCAGTTAATTCAGATATCATATAGGATTTCAAGCTTTGGACATGTTTTTGGTGTCCCTCAACATCTTCATAAGCTAAATCCATTGCTTTGGCTAAGCCAACAATTCCATATACATTTTCAGTTCCACCTCTTAAGCCTCGTTCTTGAGAACCTCCATGTATTAACGAATCAATTTTTGTGTTTTTATTCGAATACAAGAATCCACTTCCTTTCGGACCGTGAAATTTATGTCCAGCACATGTTAGGAAATCAATATCAAGTTTCGAAAGATCGAAATTATAGTGTCCCATTGTCTGAACGGAATCAGAATGGAATAACGCATTGTATTTTCTACAAAGTTTACTAACTGTTTCTAATGGTAGTATTGTTGCTATTTCATTATTAGCGTGCATAAGGGAAACCAAGGTTTTTTCCTCCGTTTTTAACAAACGTTCAAGGTCTTCAAGGTCTACTGTTCCATTGTCGTCTAATTTGACGTATGAAACACGGACATTGTCACTTTTTTCAATTGATTCAACAGTATGTCCAACAGCGTGATGTTCAATTGTAGAAGTTATAATATGCTTTACTCCTGATAATTTTACTGCTGATTGAATTGCCATATTATCAGCTTCAGTTCCTCCAGATGTGAAAATAATTTCAGACGGTTGGCAGTTTAAATGTTTAGCAATTGAACGACGTGAGGTTTCTAATAACGCTTTTGAATTACGTCCATATGAATGCGTTGAAGAAGGATTCCCAAAACCATCTTTAAGTACTGGTAACATCGCTTCGATCACCTCTGGAGCGATTGGCGTAGTCGCCGCATTGTCTAAGTATACTGTCATGTTCGTCAAAATTATGGGGCAAATATATCAAATTCTTAAGGTAAATCTTTACCTAAAACGTGTCGCATTGTTTCTTTCCCAATAGGTGCCCTTTTTAGGTTTTCAAGAAGGTAGATACTTTTTTCTAATTTTTTATCGCTTGATTTCAATTGAAGTACTAAATAAATGATTGACCTTCTGAAACCTTTAGTTAAAGATTTAAATCGTTTGTTCGCCAATTCATCTTGTTTCAATAGCTCTGTAAATTCTTCTGGAACGAGGAATCCATACTCAGAAGTATCTAGAGTTAACTGGACGGTAACCTTATCTCCAAATTGAAGATCAAGAGCATTCATTCTTGCTTTTGAAAAAGTAATATATGCAGATTTGTTTCCTAGCGATACAGTTCCTCCTTGCCATGGTTCTCCATTATTAACTTGAATGTAGAAACGTTGATTGTAAATTGAACCCTTTTCATCTCCTTTGAAGAAACGAAGAGTTTCTTCATTTACCGTGAGATGATGCATTTTTAATTTGTCTAAATGACCAATAATAGAAGTGAATGTCTTCGTCATAAAAAAAGTCTGTCAAGAATTTGAAATATGATTCTCGACAGACTAAGATAGTAAATTGGGTTGATTATAGGTAGGCGATTATTTTTCTTTATTTAGACCAATTGTAACAGCTTTTGTTTTGATGGATTCATTCACAGATGAACCAAAGTCATCTAATTCTTCACCCGCTTCAGCTCGTTCTTTCATTTTTTCGTCTATAAACATTTGACGTTGCTTAGAGAGTTCAGCAATTTTTGTTTGATATTTCGCTCTCTCAGCTTTCTTTTCTTCAATTAGTGCTTTTTTCTCTTGATCCGTTTTTCCTTTGAATTCTTTTGGAAGTTCGTCTTCTTTGAAATCAGTTATGTCTTTACCTTCATCCACGGCATCAATTAAGTCCCAAGATGAATTGTTGTACACGGCTTTATTCGACTTGGCAATTGAACGTTCAGCTGAAACAGCAGCTGATTGATGGACTGCATTTGCATCTTCCTTTAGTAACATTTTTTTACGTTTTATGCCTTGAGCTCCATATCCGAAATAGGTAGTGTTTAATGAATCGTTGACCATTTTTATTTGATCATCATATGGAGTAGGTATATGAACAATTTGTTTATCTGAATCAATGTTAAAATAATCGCCTTCAGCACAAGTAGCACCATCTTTCCAGTAGTACTGAACTCCATTTTCATAAGAACCACAGAAAATTGTATTTACAAATACGTTCTTTTTTAAGGCAAGTGCACAAACTGATTTGTAATCTACTGGTCCTTGGGCAAATGATTCATTTCCTGCAATGTATATCATTTTTAAATCAGTTGATTTATCCGACCAAGAAAGGTTCATAAGTGACTCTTTGATTACAGCTCCACAAAACTCGCTACCTCCATTGGTTGAAAGAGCAAATAATTCAGCAGAAATCTTATCAAGATCATTGGTTAACGGTAGAATTTGACGGAGGTAGTTGTTATCCATTGGAAGGCCATCATTTCCATATTCATATAAAGCAATTTCGACAGAAGGTGGTTGTCCGTTATGTCTAAGTTCTCCAACTTCATTGACAATACTCCATATGCGAGATTTTGCTTGCTCGATTAGTCCATCCATGCTTCCTGATGTATCAAACAAAATTGCCAATTGTACTTTTTTATCAGTAGGAGGAGTTGTAACAGGAGTTACTTGAGCCGTACAGGCAAAAAATGTGAATGCTATAAATAGTGTGAGAACCTTTTTCATATTGCTGTTTTTATCTCAGTACAGCAATAAATCAAAAAGGTTCAGCTAAATGAGATTTTTTGATTTTATTTCGGAATCTTCTTTTGGAAAAAAGTGATGCATGAAAAACATGAAGATACCAAGACCCGTAAATATTACTAATGCAACATAGATAATAATTACTGTAAGGTTTTGAAATTCGCCAACATAACGAGTGAGGCGAGTGAATAGATAAGTGATCAGCAAATAAATACTGTATGTGGTTCCCATAAGTTGATTAGAAGTTTTCCAAGCAATTAATGCCAGTATAATTGGACTCATGAGTATTTCAACGAGAGCAAATAAGGATATAATAATTCCAGATTCGATTATATTGGGTGATTCCCACATAAAATAACTTAATGCGAAAACGATAATCCAAGTGAATGTGGAGATAAGGATTCCAAATCCAATAATTTTCGAAAAGGACAGGTTAATTTTCTTATTAAATATAAGTAATAGAATACCAAATATTGTGAGAGGAATAAGATTGGAGAGTTGAAAACCAATTTCACCAAAGATGTTTTGCAACGAAGTATTCATATTCGTGAAAATAGGAGAAAGGTAATCAATGTAGCCTACTTCAAATAGAAACCAGAATAGAGAAATTGCAACAAAGGGTATTAACATTCTTAATAGGTTTAATGGACTTCTTTGTTTGATACGATGATTTTTAGAAGCTGACTTTGAAGGCTCGTTAAAGTCACCAGAAACGACAATTATAGAAGCTATAATGTAAATAAGTCCGACAATGAGCATAGTAAATAAGAAACCTATAAAAGTAAATAGGAGTCCAGTAATAAATGCTCCCACCAATGCTCCAAGATTAATCATTAAGTATGAGGATACAAATACCTTACTCAGTCCTTTTCTTGTTTCATAGAAAGACTTGGCAGTTTGCGCTAAAATATTTGGACGAGTTATTCCATTTCCTAAAGCGACGATAAACAATGTGAAATAGACAAAATGACTTCCGAAAACACCTAGTAGAATTGATCCAATACCACTTATAAGCAATCCGATAAAAAGAGCTTTTTTCGTTCCAAAAACAAAGTCGCCAAGAGCTCCTCCTAAATAAGAAACAACATATACACATCCTGTAAAGAGTCCGTAAATATAGAGTGGAGTAGAGTTGTCACCATTATAGGCTTCTACTAAGTAGAGCACCAAAATAGCTCTAAGTCCATAATAGGCTGCTCTGTCTAAAAAGTAAAGTAGAAGTAATTTTATCATTTCTCCAGTTCGTTCTTTTACTGGAGCATATGACTTATCGTCGAGTGTTTGATCTATTAAAGACATTGGTTTTATTCAAAAATTAGTGCTTACAAGTTGCAAAAAAAAGGGGAACAATAGCTCCCCTTTAATAAAAATATTCGAATAATTCTTAGATTCTTCCCGGATATAATTTTAATGCTTCTTCTAAACATTTTACTGATTTCTTCAATGCATCTTGATTCAATACATAAGCAATACGAGCTTCTTGAATACCGTGTTGATCTGTAGAATAGAAACCACTTGCAGGCGCCATCATAACAGTAGCTCCTTCGTATTCGAAATCTTCCAGTAACCATTGACAGAACTTTTCAGCATTGTCTACAGGGAATTTAGCTACGCAATAAAATGCACCTCTTGGTTTAGGACAGAAAACACCTGGGATTTCATTCAATCCTTCAACCATAATGTTTCTGCGTTCTACATATTCCGAAACTACTTCATCAAAATATGATTGCGGAGTTTGTAATGCAGCTTCACCTGCAATTTGGTCAATTGTTGGAGGTGATAGTCTAGCTTGTCCAAACTTCAAAGCAGCAGCCATAACAGTAGGATTCTTTGATACAATTGCTCCAATTCTTGCTCCACACATGGAATAACGTTTGGAAACAGAATCAATCATAATCACATTATCTTCAATTCCTTCTAAGTTCAATACGGAAAAAGGTTTTGCTCCATCGTAACAAAACTCTCTATAAACTTCATCAGCGAACAAGAACAAATCATGTTTTTTAACAATATCACGAAGTTTTTCTAATTCTTCCTGTGAGTATAAATAACCA
>JAKVAS010000133.1 GCA_022448165.1 Crocinitomicaceae bacterium
AGATAGTATTTCTATCAATGCATCGCTTACAGATGTTCCCTGTTTCAATGATACAACAGGAACTATTGATGTAACGGTTACTGGAGGAACCAATCCTTACACTAATGAATGGTCAAATGGAGAGACTACTGAAGACTTAATGAATATCGGAGCTGGAATATATACTGATACCGTTACTGACATCAATGGATGTATGAACTTTGTGAGTTTTGAAATTTTTGAACCTTTAGATTCAATGTCATTTTCTCACACGAGTGCAGAAATTTTGTGTTTTGGAGATTCGACTGGTTCAATTGACTTATCTGTAGTCGGAGGAACATCACCGTATACATATTTATGGTCAAATACCGAAATTACGGAAGACATCGTTGATATTCCTAGTGGGGTTTATGACGTTACCGTAACCGATTCAAACAACTGTACGCAAACAACTTCAATTACGGTTACCCAACCAACAGCAATCTCTATCGCTGAAACACATATTGATCCAATTTGTCAGGCTGGAACACAAGGATCTATTGATTTAAATGTAACGGGAGGAACCCCAGGGTACACCTACTATTGGAACAATGGTGAAATTACAGATACAATTACCCAATTAAATGCTGGAACATACTTTTGCGTTGTAACGGATACCAATCAATGTACTGACACAATCAGTGTTACCATTGTTGATCCAGACGCTGTAATACTCACGGAAACTCACGTAGATGTTCCATGTTATGGAGACTCTACCGGTTCAATCGATATCACTCCTTCTGGCGGATCACCTGGCTATACTTTTGAGTGGAGCAATTTAGAAGTAACAGAAGATATAAGTAACTTAAGTGCGGGACTATACTGGGTAGACGCTTATGACATAAACAACTGTGGTGGATTTCTATCTATCGTAATTAGTGAGCCGGACACCTCCATGTATCTAACAAGTAGCTCTCACGTAAATGTTCTTTGTTTTGGTGATTCCACTGGTTCTATTGATGTAGAATTTGCAGGTGGAGTTGAGCCATATACTTACCTCTGGGACAACACAGAAGTCACACAAGATATTCAGAATATTTCATCTGGAATCTATAATTTGGTTGTGACTGATGATAATGGATGTACTTTAGATTTTTCAGATACAATTACTGAGCCTACAGATTTGTTATTATCTGAAACACATGAAGATGTTTTATGTTTTGGTGATTCTACTGGATCTATTGATTTAACAGCTGCTGGAGGTGTTACACCATATACATACGGCTGGAGTAACTTATCACAAAATGAAGACTTGACATCAATACCAGCTGGGAACTATACGGTAATTGTTGCGGATTCAAATGGATGTTTAGATACACTAACCGCTATTGTAGCACAACCTTTAAACCCAATAAATTTGCAAGCCTCAACAACTGCTGTTCTATGTTTCGGTGGAGATGATGGAGGAATTGACTTATCTACATCTGGAGGAACAGGGCCCTATAGTTGGGAATGGTCTAACTCTGAAACAAGTGAAGACATTCTTGATTTGGAAGCTGGACAATATTCTGTTGTTGTTACTGATACAAATGGTTGCATTGATTCTTTACTTGCCAATGTACTTCAGCCAGACGCACCTCTCACATTAAGTGGATCAGCGACTCCTGTGTGTTTTGGAGACACAACAGGTATAGCCACAGTTATTCCAGCAGGAGGAACACCAGGCTACTCATACCTTTGGAATACAGGAAACCCAAATGACACATTAAATAGTTTGGCTGGTTTAGGCCAAGGAACCTATGATGTAACAGTAACTGACACCAATGGATGTGAGAATATTATTTACATTACCGTTGAAGAGCCAAGTGGTTTAGATGGATGTGTTGTAATTGATATTCCGAATGTATTTACGCCAAATGATGATGGTGCTAATGATCTATTCGTTCCTACCGACATCAGAAATATTCAAGATTACAACATTATCATTATGAACCGCTGGGGAGGCGTAATGTTCGAATCCAGTGATATTTCATTGGGGTGGGATGGAAGAACTCAGAGTGGAAGTCCTGCCAATGAAGGAACCTATTTTTGGATTGTTCGCTACGTTGATAATTATGGTGATGCAGGTAAGAAACATGGCAACCTAACATTAATTCGTGATTAACATCATATCCTTAATTAGAAATAAATAAGATAAAAAACAATTAACAAAAGCGGAGATACTTAGGTATCTCCGCTTTTGCTTCTCATCATTTAAATATTACATCGGAATCTGATAATTCAAAAATGTATTGACACATTAAGAACTAACGATTTCCCTCTCCATCCATATTAAGATGATTGTCCATATAATTTCGAAACCTCTCACCTCAAAAACAACATGAATTAGATGTTTATGTAGTGTTCATAGAGTTTTCAGATTCTTTTGTAAAGGTCTATTAAGGCTAAAAAAGAATAATGATCAAGTTTGTTTTACCAATACTTTTTGGCCGTCAATTATCATGATCATACAATTTCATGTTTTAACCCACAAAAACTAATAAATAGATCTCCTTATTTAGGTCATAAAACATCATGAATCTAATCATCTAAAGCTTAACAAAATAGACGATAACCAACTCGATCGCACCGAAAATAAACTCGTGATTAACGAAAATGTAATTCATTGAATTATAGCACTTTTTGATTGTACCTTAACGTATCGAAACGATTTTAACAGTTAAAAATTAAGTCGTTTCAGTTTTACGTCATAGGAAGCTGAAAAAATGCGCGTAAAGCCTTTTTATAAAATAAGAGTAAGCATTAATTAAACTTGTCAAAACACCTCACTGACCGCCATACAACCACTTGTTCACCACCTCAAATGTATTGAGTTGAAAAAAAATCAATCATGAAAACTTTACTGAAAGGAAGTATACCTCCCATATCAATATTGACCTACAATGTATTATCCTACCAGAATAAAACTGGCGATAATAAAAATGACGCAATAACCTTTACTGATTTAGCTTTAATTCAAGATGAGTACACGCACGATCAAAGCGTTGAAAATGAAGAATATATCTACACAAGCTCTCTCCTTGACAATAAACAATCTATTAAAATAAACCTTGGCAAATTATCTTTAAAAAGAGATTCCATGTATCTTATAACAAATGCGCAGCAAATAAGCAGCAAGTTTATCATGAAATAGCCCCTCTGATAAATCATTTACTAGGGCCGCATTTCAAATAACAAGGAAGTGCGGTCTTCGCCTTTAGCTTCGCAACCAAGCACCTACGAAAGCCTTACACTTGCCCTGAATACTCACCACGTATTCAATAAATAAATTTATTGCCTTTAACTAACTACTTGAATGTGAACACCAGTATGCCATATTGAATCCCAACTTCGTAAAATTTCATATTAATATAATTCGAAAATCACCGTGTGATTTGCCTAACCGCAAACGACACTATAAGAATCGACTGTCTGAAACCCTAAAAGATAAATCATGAATAGAGCCATTATTGTAGAAGATGAACTTAGTATACGTGAGAGACTTATTTCTCTTATTGATACAATTAACGAAGACATTACTATTGTCGGAGAATGTGATTCCATAAAAGACGCAACTGTACTCATAAGTGCATGTAAACCTGACATAATCTTCTTGGATATTAGCCTATCGGATGGAAATAGCTTAGACTTTCTCGAACAAGTTCGCCCTTGTAATTTTACTGTAATGGTTATCGCGGCAAATGATGAATACACTCTCAAAACATTAAAACAAAAAGCGATGAACTATATATTAAAGCCTATTCATATGGATGAGCTACGAAGAGCAATTCAGAAGTCACTTGGTATAATCTCTTATTCTCATACTACTAAGTCCTCAATCTCTGTTAGATCCTGGCAAGAAAATTTTCAAAAGATTATTTTGAGTCTAAACGATGGTTACCAAGTAATCTCTCTGCCTGAATTAATGTACTGCTCATCTAATAAAGGATATACAACTTTCTTCTTGAAAAATGGAACTACATTTATTTGTTCAAAACCACTCAAGAGCTTCGAAAACAAGTTTCCTCCAATGAACTTCTTTAGAGTGCATAAATCCTATTTTGTAAATATGAATTATGTCGATAAATATGATCGAAAGGGATATATTCTGCTTCAAGGAGGCATTGAAATTCCAGTATCAATTAGAAAGCGTGAGGAGTTTTTGTCCTTTTTACTTTGTGAAGAAAATTAGAACGTGTATTCTAAACAACGAATTACGAAGAAAAATAAAGTCCACCTTCAAGGTTAATCAGTTCCCCTATGAATCCATGATCTTTCAATAACGAAATTGCCATTTCACTTCGTACGCCTGCTTTACAGTATACAACCAATGGTTTTTCCGTTGGAACCTCATCCAATCGATTTGGAAGTTCGGGTAATGGAATATGAAATCCACCGATATTATATTCCTCTCGCTCCAAATCGGTTCTAACATCTAACAAATTGTATTTATCCAGCGTATCATTTAATTCAGAAAGTACAATTGAATCTTGCATGATTACACCGCAAAACATTTCATAATCTTCAGCTAGTTCCGATATTCCTGCATTTATACTACGTTGAAACGTGATAATGTTTTGTGTTAGGGAAAGTGCATCAAACATGAGTAAACGCCCAGACAGCACTTCTCCAAAACCACAGATCAATTTAATCACTTCATTGGCTTGAAGGGCTCCTATAATTCCAGGTAAAACTCCAAGAACACCAATCTCCGAACAATTCGGAACTTCATTTACTCCTGGTGGATTTGGAAACAAGCATCTATAACTAGGTCCATTTTCCATATTGAATACAGTAACCTGACCTTCAAACTTAAATATTGAACCAAAAACCAAAGGTTTCTTTGTGATTACGGACGCATCATTGGCTAAATATCTAGTTGGGAAGTTATCACTCCCATCAACAATGATATCAAATTTATGAAAATACTCAATGGCATTTTCTTTAGTTAATCGTTCATTAAATACTTGAAAAGATACAAATGGATTAAGCTTAGACAACCTTTTAACGGCAGTTTCAGCTTTAGAAGCTCCAATATCTTCATGCGTATATAAAACTTGTCTATGTAAATTGGATTGATCTACCACATCATCATCAATGATACCAATTCTTCCTATTCCAGCTGCCGTCAAATACTGAATAATTGGACACCCAAGTCCTCCAGCACCTATTACCAGTACTTTCGCATTCTTTAACTTTAACTGACCTTCAATCCCGACCTCATTTAAGATCAACTGACGATTATATTGCTTATGTTCTTCTTTTGAAAACATTATACTTCCGTTCTTTCCCAATTATTTTCCCAATCTTTCCAAACGACTTCGAGTCCTTGACTTTTAAGCATTTCAGTAATCTCTTCTGTCGTTCTTTCATCTGAAATCTCAAACTGCTCTAATGATTGCTTTTCTACAACATATCCACCAGGATTTGTTTTTGATTCAGCACTCATTGATGTAATTCCCAGGTTAACAATATTATTTCTGAAAATTTCACTTTCTCTTGTAGAGATTGAAAGTTCCACATCTTCATCCAATAATCGATATGCGCAAATTAACTGAACCAAATCAGGATCCGTCATTTCCACCTTTGGTTCTAATCCACCAGAATGAGGTCTTAAACGAGGGAAAGAAATTGAATACTTCGTTTTCCAATAAGTTTTCTGCAAATATCTTAGGTGTAATGCTGTAAAAAAGCTATCTGCTCTCCAATCTTCCAATCCAAATAACGCCCCTAAACCAATTTTATGAATCCCTGATTTCCCAAGCCTATCCGGGGTTTCTAATCTGTAATCAAAATTAGATTTTTTCCCTTTTGGATGATGTTTTTTATATTCATCTCTATGATATGTTTCTTGATATACAAGTACGGCATATAATCCATTGTCAACCATTGATTCATATTCTGCTTGATCAAGTGGTTGTACTTCAATTGTAATATTTGCACATCTTGATCGAATCAATTTAATTGCATTCTCAATGTAATCTGCACCAACTTTTTGATTTGCTTCACCAGTCACCAGAAGAATATGATCATAACCTTTCTCCGTCAAAAAATCTACTTCTTTCAAGATCTCTTTATCCGTTAGGGTTCTTCGAGGAATTTTATTGGTTAAACTAAAACCACAGTAAGTGCAAATATTCTGACATTCGTTACTCAAATACATTGGAGCATACATTTGAATCACATTTCCAAAACGTTTCTTAGTAATCTGTTGACTTAACTGTGCCATTTCTTCCAAATACGGTCTGGCTGCAGGAGAAATCAACGCTTTGAAATCTTCTAAATCTCGTTTCGAATTTGCTAAGGCTCTTTCTACATCAAGAGTAGTCTTATCAAAAATGCTTTGGAGTGTTTCTTCCCAATTATACGTATCAAAGGTATCTTTGAAGGACGACTTGTTAGTTCTTGGCTTTTGGCTGATAGCTTGATCACTTGTTAGCATAACAATCTTATTTTTTCACTATTGAACTTTGGACAAATAGCTATTACCTTAATTTTTCTATCCACTTACAATCTTTTTTCAAAAATGGCTTTGAGGCATCAGAACCAACTAAAGCAAGTCGCTGTGCCTTTTTCCAAACTTCATGTTTTCGATGATCTCTCATTACAACTCTTTATTTGCGGACAATTCAATTGCTAAAAGCTCATGTCTATTCTATTTCAAAAAACTGGTTAATGGGCTACTTGCCTCCGCATGATGTTGAATCGGAGCTAGTTTTGATCTATACGCCATTCTACCCGCCTCTACTGCCATTTTAAATGCCTTGGCCATGGTAACCGGGTTTTGTGAAACTGCAATTGCTGTATTCACAAGTACTGCATCTGCTCCAATTTCCATAGCATGTGCTGCATGAGAAGGACTTCCCAAGCCAGCGTCCACAATCACAGGAATATTACTTTGATCAATAATAATTTCCAAGAACTCCAATGTTTTCAATCCCTTATTAGTTCCAATTGGTGCTCCTAGTGGCATTACACATTGTACTCCAACATCTTCTAAACGTTTACACAAAACAGGATCAGCGTGAATATATGGCATCACTACAAAACCTTGTTTCACTAGTTCTTCAGCAGCCCTAAGTGTCTCAATAGGATCTGGCAACAAATATTTCGGATCAGGGTGAACTTCTAACTTAATCCAATTTGTCTCCAATGCTTCACGTGATAATTGCGCCGCAAAAATGGCTTCTTTTGCATCTCGAACGCCGGATGTATTTGGTAATAGATTAATTCTCGGGTGATTAAGATGTGTTAAAATATCATCCTCTTCATCTTTTACATCTACACGTTTTAATGCTACCGTAATTAATTCACTTTCTGATGCCAATAAAGCATCCGACATTAGTTGTGATGAGCTAAATTTACCTGTTCCAGTAAACAAGCGCGATGAGAATTCCTTATCACCTATTTTCAGTATATCCATATTACTCATATCGCAGTTTGTATTTCTTTAATTCGTTCTTTCAAGTCCTCCACATTCGTTAATAAGCCAGATACAGAAACACCATATACTCCTGTATCTAAAATAGCAGGAATGTCTATTGTATTGATTCCCCCAATCGCGAATATTGGAATAGAATGTTCTGCAGTTGATAATGCTGACATAATTGTTCGGTATCCTTCAAACCCAAGAATCGGATCTAGTTCTTTTTTAGTTTCTGTAAACCTAAATGGACCAAGCCCAATATAATCTACGCCTTGTTCTATTAATTTTAAACAGTCTTTCAAAGTATTTGCTGTTCCACCAATAATTTTACTTCCAACTTCCGTTCTTGCCTTAGCTGGAGATTGATCATTTTTTCCAAGGTGAACTCCATAAGCATTGGAAGCTATCATTACCTTCACATTATCATTGATTATCAAATCACTGCCGAATTTTCCACAAATTTCACGAGCCTCTTTCGCGGCAATTATGTAT
>JAKVAS010000134.1 GCA_022448165.1 Crocinitomicaceae bacterium
ATTAAAAACAACTTGTTTCCTGAGGTTGAGACCGAAGCGGAAATCATTAGGTATCGATCGTCTTCGGTAACATCTCCACCAACATATCTGTGTTTTTGTTTTTCAGTGGCTCCAAAAATGACTTGATCTGATGATTGAGAAGTTCCTAAGCGATGATAGAACAATTTATGTTGATCCGTTTTAGCTGATAATTCACTTCCCTTAGGTTTATCATAACTCGAGTAGTAGAAGCCTTCGTTTCCTTTCCATGAAATTCCACTAAATTTAACATCAACGAGGGTGTCTTCTAGTATTTTTTTAGACTCTGCATCTATAATGATTACTTTTCGCCAATCTGATCCTCCTTCTGAGATAGAATACGCAGCAATAGATCCATCTTTAGAAAAAGATACGTTTCCAAGAGAGGTTGTACCATCTGTAGAAAAAGTATTAGGGTTTAAGAATATCTCTTCTTGACCATTTTCCTTTTTACGATAGACAACATATTGATCTTGAAGTCCATCATTTTTATAATAATAGGTATACTTTCCTTCTTTAAATGGAGCAGATAGTTTTTCATAATTGAAAATCTTTTCTAGTCTAGACTTTAACTCATTTCGATAAGGTATTTGATCTAAATATCCGAAAGTTACTTTATTTTGAGTTTTCACCCATTCAGAGGTTTCCTTACTCATATCATCCTCAAGCCACCGATATGGGTCTTTTACTTCATGCCCAAAGAATGTATCTCTAACTACGTTTTTATTAGTTACGGGATACACCACATCAATTTTTTTAGCGAGTTCGTAAGTTGGTTCTGTATTTGTTGATTGACAACTAGATAATAATGCGATTCCTATCGCCATGAAATAGATTCTCTTCATGATATTAATATTTTATCGAATGAATATAGTAAGACTTAAGAAAATAGACCTAACTATAATGATGAACGGACGATGTTAACGATTAACATCCTCTTCGATTACATTTAATATTGATTTACTTTTACAAGCAGAGACCTAATAAATGGCCAGAAAATTAAGTCTTTTGAGCAAGTAACCCCTGCTGATAGCAGAGGTAACTGTACTCGTTGTAATAAATATTTGCTCGGATATTTGTGAGCTCAATGAGAACTACCGATAGTATGGTATTCGACATTTGTGTTTTATTGATATCTATGGGTTGCAATACTCCTTTTGGTTGTATTAACTTGATAGTTTCATTGTAGGAATTAGCAGCATTAATAAGCTCGTTATGGGAAAATTTCCCCTTAGAATTATCAAATTCACGTTGAATAATCGTTGAATTATTTAATCCAATAACATCTCTAAATTTAATGCTTTTAGCCTTTTCAAATGGAACTGAGTTTGAGTGGCTGATTAAATTTGCTGAAATTGCTAGAATAATATCATCTAATCTTTTTGTAGCAATTCTTATTGCTTCTGCTTCTTTTATATCTAATTGTTCAACTGTTTTATATAATTCTGTATTCTTTACCTTTAGATGTCTGACTTTTTCAGACTGAAAACTTTCCATAGAATGAATACTGCTAGTAACGTTTGCAGAGGTTTTCATACTTACTAGAGCAAAGACTAAACCGGCACCAGCGACCATGAAGGTTGTGTTAATGATTCCATTAAAACGTGTTGTCTCTGATCTGTAGCTTGTAATAAAGTAGATTGGAATGAAAATAAAACTGAATAGACTAAGTCCGCCAAGCATGATTATATTAGATGCTGGCCAATAGAATAGTTTGAAAATGAATCCAGTAGTGATTATAATCCCAACAATAAATCCAAAGGACATAACAAACCGATTGGTTCCCTCTTCTTTGTTCTTAAATTTCATTACAATATTTAATGGAATAAAAATAAAAGCAAAGAAGAATAATGAAAGAAGGATCAATATATTAGCTCCTGGTAAATGTTGAGCTTTGAAAATGGCTCCTAGAATACTGAGTATCATGGAAGCTGCCCCTGAAATTTTAAGTGTTCGTCGCATCGCGTAATAATATTTAAATATGATTAAATTATTTGTCTCTTCTTGAAGTTCTCTTAGTTTCTTTTTATAGAAACGAGAAATTGTACGTTCATAGAATTCAATAAAATCAGAGTCATTAGGCATTTCGTTCTCAATGATACAGCAGACGTGATCAAGTATATTGAATCTGACGTCTTCAGTTTCAATACCTCTCTTCGCTATATCACTAAGAATGAAATCTATTTGTTCATCGTTCACTTTATACATTGCTTAAAGAAGAATCGATGTCCAACAAAAAACGCATGGTCTTCATGAAATCGGCTAGCTCATTTACACGCTCTTTGACTGTCTTTTTACCTTGGTCAGTAAGAATGTAATACTTGCGAACGCGTTTTCCAATGTAAACCTTGTCCGTAATCACATCTCCATGCTTCTCGAGTGCATGAAGAGTAGGGTAGAGAGCCCCTTCGGTGATTTGAATCTTATTCGAAGTCAATTCCTTCACCTTTTGCGTGATTTCGTAACCGTACATCCTGTCGTTCTCTTTCAACAAGTTTAATACGATTGTTTTAAGTGTTCCTTTTATTAGTTCTGATGAATACATAGGATAAATATACATTAGATTCTTATGTATTCAAAATTTATACATAAGAATCTAATGTATTGTTCTCCATATAGTTTGAAATTATTTATGATAATAGTCTTAAAACTCCTTATTTCATTGGAAATCAAAGATCAGTTAGCTGTAAAGAAACTTTCTAATTAATTAGTATTTTGTCGCATGGCTGATAAAAATACAATGACTATTCGGAAAATATCATTGCCTTTGGCGCTTTCACCGATAATTATAATGGTATTGTTGATAGGATGGTTGAATTTATATTTAGGTATTGACTTAAGGTTTGTTCTTCTTTTATCTTCAATTGGCGCTGGGGTAGTAGCAAAAATTGTAGGTGTTAGTATCAAGGAGATGTTGGATTCATTTGCTCAAAATGTACAGAAATCTTTTGGTGCAATATTAATTTTGATCTCAATTGGTGGAGTTGTGGGTACATGGATGTACAGTGGAACTGTTCCATATTTAATTTATTGGGGATTGATGTTAATTCACCCAGACTTCATTTTGGTAACAGCATTTCTGGTTACTGCATGTGTCTCATTGTTTACAGGAACAAGTTGGGGGTCCGCAGCAACGGCTGGAGTTGCTTTTATGGGAATAGGTATTGGTATGGGGGTTCCTTCTGGAATGCTTGCCGGAGCCATAATTTCTGGTGCTGTATTAGGAGATAAATTTTCTCCAGTTTCGGATACTACCAATATTTGTGCGCTAGCTGTAGATATTACTGTTTATGATCATATAAGAGGAATGCGATTAAATGTACTTCTATCCGGGGCGATTGCGATTTTAGCGTTCGTGATATTGGGAATGATGAATGGAGGTGTCGAATCAAATAGTTTGGGAGGAGGATTAATTATTTCAGAATTAAATGGTCTCTACAACTTTAATGTATTGATGTTGTTACCTCCTTTAGTGATTTTTATGGGAGGATATAAAGGCTATAATCCTGTATTGGTCATGATTTCATCTTGTTTTGTGGCAATTATAATTGGCATGTTTGTGAATGGGTTTAGTCTTGCTATTGGTGCAAATTCTATGATGAAAGGTTTTCAATTGGCAAGTATTGTTCCTGATAATGAAAGTTTTTCAGAAATTTCTAGAACATTGTTAAATAGAGGAGGATTTGAAGGTATGACAAGTGGTGCTGTGCTTTTTTGTTTTTTAGCAATTGCCTTTGGCTCAATGTTAGAAGTTTCGGGGGCGCTAAATCGACTTATGAAAGCAATGCTAAGTGGCGTGAAGTCTTCTTTTGGGTTGGTTTATACTGCTTTTTTTGCTGGTGCAACTTTAAATGGGGTGTCAGGAAGTGCAATGTTTTCTATCTTGACTGTTGGTCAGTTATTTAGCCCAACATTTAAAGAGCGAAAAATACCATTGAATGTGCTTTCCAGATCGATGGAGAACTCCATGACACTTTTGGAGTCTCTTCTACCTTGGCATGTTACTGCTATCTATATGAGTACGACGTTGGGAGTAAAGACAACTGAATATGCACCATATGCTTTTTTTAATGTTTTAGGAATTGCTTTGTTCTTCGTTTTAATCAGAAAAATTAGGAAGAAAACAACTCTTAAAAACAAGCTTATGACATAAAAGTCAATTACTTGATTTTTATTTGAATGGTGACTGGGAAATGATCTGAATATCCACCTAGATATTTTCTTCCACCATAAGTTCTGTTAGGAACGATATTTCCTTTGTATGTTGTTTTTAAAAATGCAGGACTGTGAATAATTCCAGATTTTTTATTTACTCTAATTCCTCCAGGTTTTAAGAATGATTTAGAAACATAAATATGATCTAAAACATTCCATTCTCCTCGATAGCAATTTGAACCACCAAGCTCACCAGATCTATGAGTAATCATCGGACATAAAAGTTTCTCGATCATTTGAGGGCCTCTGTCTTCAGGATGATCGTTTAGGTCTCCCATGAATAGAATGTTGTAATTTTTATTAATGGAAAGCAGCGAGTCTACAAAATTTCTCGCAGCCATTGCAGCGATTAGTCGCTTAGGCTCACTTTTTAACTGCCCACCACGTCTTGAAGGCCAGTGATTAACTAATACAAAAATAGTATCTTGTTTTAATGCAAGTTTTGCCCAAACAATATCTCTAGAGGGAGAGCTTGGTTCAGGCATGTCAAAACGAATAATTCCAGAATCTATTAAGTCAAATAAGGTACTGTCATAAATTAGGGCATTGTCTATTCCACGTTGATCCAACGATTCATAGTGAACGATATCAAATTGCCCTTTCATCGTTCCATTGTTTATTATATCTTCAACAACAGCTTTGTTTTCTATTTCACAAATTCCCCAAATAGATGGGCGATTGATACTATCGTATACTTCATTGATGTGACTAATTTTTGCGGAGTACCGTTTAGAATTCCAGGCTCTGTCCGCAGAAGGAAGAAATTCGGAATCATTTTTATTTGGTGTATTTAAAGTGTCAAATAGATTTTCTACATTATAGAAACCGACGGTGATATTGTTATTAGTCTTATTTTGAGCAAAAAGGCTCAATCCAATAAAAAATGAGATTAAAAACAGTGTAAATTTCATGTGTCGTTGATTGAGGTATAAAAATACGGTTAATCCGTGATCTCTATATTAACGAATTACCGAGGAATTATCAAGTTACGTGCCATAGGACCTATACACATAATTGCATCAAGCATTGAGATACGTTCATTATACCCTTGTTCTGACGGAAATACTTGGATGTAGGGAGAGATTGTGTAAATTGGTTTTTTTTGTTTCGACACTAAAATATCTCTAGGATCCTCCTTAATGGGAGGAGAAAATTCATCAGAAAAAGAAAAGTCAATTGAAAGGTCCAGCCATTGAACCATTCTTTCAAGAATTAATTGATTGAATTTTAAAATATTCATTTCTTCTCGATGAAGTAGCTCTTCAACTTCCATTCCATAATAATCAAAGAAAGGAGCAGATTGATATGCACTTTTAATGGAACGCCAATGTCTTGCTCTCCAATTTTCATCATCCGAAATCAACACTTGATCAATTATTGTTTTCGAACCATTTGGACGTTCAACAGGAATTGAAAGTGATAACACTCCATTAGCTGAAGGTATATCGCAACGATTACGATATGTCTGTTTCAGGTAGTGAGATTTAGATTCAATAATAACCCTCTCATATTGAGATAACTCTTTAAAATATTGAATACTACCGAAGTAAGTGGTAGGAAAGACAGGAGTTACTCGATCCATGTAAACATTCTTCCCCACCTGAATCCTCCAAATGGATCATTAGACATCCAAACAAGCGATGCTTTTCCTACAATATGATCTTCAGGAACAAACCCCCATACACGTGAATCAGCTGAGTTATATCGATTGTCTCCCATTAACCAGTAATAATTCATGGCAAATGTATATTTCGATGTTTTCTTCCCGTCAATGTATATGCCATCACTTTTTTCTTGAAGTTTATGGCCTTCATACACTCCAATAACTCTTCTATACCAAGCAATATTTTCTTTGTTTATAGAGATTGTTTGCCCTTTTTTGGGAAGTTGGAAGCGTGTGAAATCGGTAGTTGTATTGTTGATGTTGGGGTCTTTAGGAAATTTACCTAGGTTCTTTATTTTGTCATATGAGGTAGGTAAAATACTATCGTTATCTGAATATTGAGGATTTAAAACAAGTTCAAAACGAGCATCAGGGTATTCAGCTTCAATGGCCTTCTTTTGCCAGTCTGTAATATTCATTTGATAAATGTCTTTTGATAAAGAAACATAGTCACCACGCTTTTTTGAAGATTCCATCTTTATTTCTTCCATAAAGTTGACGCTATAACTTGAGACACCTGATACAATATACTGTAGGTTCTGATTATAAGCTATACGAGCAGGTTTATCGTTAACGTAAAGAATAGACTCTTTAATTTCAATAAAATCTCCAGGTATTCCGACACAACGTTTAATGTAGTTCTCTCTTTTATCTACAGGTCGTGGAATTAAACCATAGTGTTCAATGTGATTAATTTTCTTTTCTGGCATTCCACCTCGTGAGTAAGTAAAACCATTTGCTAAACGTTCGCGTGCTTTACTTTTCCATAATTCAATGTTTTCTAGGAAGTTATGTCCATTTTCTGCTAGGAATTCGTTATTGTCTACATATGTATTTGTGAGATTCCTTACATTTCTTCCGTATTTAGGTACAAGTTTTCTAGCATTTCGATTTAATACGTCTTCGCACCACATGTAAAGAGCTTCATCATTTAATACTTGATGATAATCATGTCCCATAAGTCCGTGTGGCATACGAGGATCATAAATTGACGTGTCTCCAGAAGGGTAGTTGAATACTACTACATCATACCGTTCAACATTACCAATTCCCGGAATACGAGTGTAATCTGAAGTTTCCAATCCTGTATAAGATTTAATATTTACCCAAGGAACAGTATTGTGAACTAGTGGATAGGAGAGAGGAGTGACAGGAACTTTAGGCCCATATGCTAATTTGTTTACAAACAAGAAATCACCAACTAATAAGGTTTTCTCCATTGATCCAGTTGGAATTCTAAATGGTTCAAAAACATAAGTACGAATAATACTTGCTGCAACCAATGCAAAGAGAATTGAATCTCCCCATTCTTTTACCTTTGTTTTTTTTCCAGGTTGAGCGCGCGTTACTGCTGATATTCCAAGAGCAATAACATGTCCAATAACAGGAAGGGCAAGAAATAATGCTAAATGATCCCCCCATTCACGATCTCCAGTTTGCTTACTGTTTGCCCAATTTGTTTCTGGTAATATCTTATCATTAGAAGTAGCAATCTTTCCTAGAATGATATATGGGAAGAAAACTCCTTGAAGTGTATCGACCAAAGAAAAGTATCCAAATCTTCGAATGTATGAAACGTTCGAAACTGACAACATTACTAAGTG
>JAKVAS010000135.1 GCA_022448165.1 Crocinitomicaceae bacterium
TTTGATATAGGTAATTTGACCATGTATTTGTTGAACACGGCTATGTATGTTTTTTAAACCAAGCGATCCTGGTTTGGCTAAATCTGAATCTGAAGGTATATAACCAAATCCATCATCCTTAAGTTGTATAATATATTTATCTGAACGTTTCAATTCGTGAATGGAAATAGTTTTGGCCTCGGCATATTTTACGATATTAGTCAAAAGTTCTTGAATTATTCTATAAATGGCGAGTTCTATTATTTCTGAATGTACATTCGATAATGTTTTATCTTTTTCATAGTTAATCCGAATGCCAGAAGATGTCTCTAAGCTTGATGTTAAATGCTCCATAGCTGTATGAAGCCCCATGTTCTCCAAGATAGAGGGCATTAGTTCATTCGAAATTCGCCGAACGTCTATACTTATAGATTTGATACTACTATCGATCCATGCTTTATTATCTTCATCAATATTCATTTGAATAAGTGATATTTTTAAAGCTGTAAGTGCAGATCCAATACCGTCATGTAATTCTTGAGCTACTCGTTTTTGCTCTTTTTCTTTCGCGAGAATTACAGCTTCCATTAATTGCTTTTGGGTATCAATTTCCATAAGATTGATTTCCTGTTGTTTTCGAAACAATCTACGTTGATAAGCAACGATGAAGAGTATTACGGCAAAAGCTAAGAAAAGCATTCCTACTGTTCCGAAAATTAAAATCATGTCGATTTTCGTCTCTCTCATATTGTTATTTCTGAGTTATTCGGTTTTGATCTTTGATTAATGATTCAATTTTTTGCTGTTTTCGCAATGCTTTCCGATGATATACAACGCTTAATAGGATTATTGAAAATGCTAAAATAAGCATTCCCGTTGTACCAAAAATTATGATGATATCGATTTTCTTCCAAACCATATTGTTGCTGAGTATGCTAAGTTTAATAGTATGTTTAAGGATGAATGAACAATAATATAATACTGTACATTTTCAGTTGTATTAGTTCTTATTGTTTCATAACTAATAAATAAAAAAAGTGTGCCGGAAAAGTAAATGAGTAAGGCGCTATTTAACCAGAAATAAGCAAATCGCTCAAGCCTCTGAATCGTTAGTTCTTGGAAAATTTGATTAAAATAAAGTAGACAAAAGAGAATAATGATTATACCTTCTGTATAGCGCTGATAGGAGGGGAATACGTCCAATGGTTCCCAGTAAATAATACTCAGTATGCTGAATATTAGGAATAGGATGTATAGTGTTTTAGCTAGATTCTTTTTAAATGATGTGTTAAATATTTTAACATAAACGAGTACAAGTATTGATGTTTCAATTAATGTGTGAAGGTGAAACAAGAATAAATTGTTTTCGTCAGTGGTGTTTTTGATAAACCAAACGGCTAGAATTTCGAGCACCACAGTACAAAAAAAGAGTACGCTCAGTTGCCTAAGCGTACTAGATATTTGTTTAAAAAATACAATTCCCAGTAGTAGGGGTAACAAGGAAGAGTATTGAGACATTGTTACTAACAAGACACTAGCTGTTTAACGTATTAGCATTTCCTGAATTAGGAGGAGAAGGTAATGAGAGGTCAGCAATAGGTCCGTTAATCAAGTCGTTTTCCGCAGCGTCAGCACCGACTAATACTAATTCTTTTGCTTGTGTTTTAGGGTTTATTCCGTAATAGACACGAATTCCCATAGCTGATTCATCCGCTAAAAGACGTTCAAGAACTTCTCGACCAAAGAAATGAGCGATTGTTTCTCCTTCATTCTGCGCTCGATATTCAGCAGTATAACTTGATCCTTTTGAAAGAGTAATGATTCCTCCTTCTGTTCCATTAAATGACATAGTAAATTGATTTTAGGTAAATAATTTCATTTAAAGTAAGAAAAAAGCTTTGTTTTATCTAGTGGTCTTATCCTGCAAAAGTAACTGGAATTGTTAAAACTATTGGTAATCAGTGATGAAAGATTTGTTTTTTTGAAAAAGTAGTATTTTCCGCAGTTTAAAGAACGGAAAACACCGTCCTTTTTTCAATGTTTTCCGTGTTTTAAATACTCTTTTGTTAGGTTAATTTTACAACGATTAAATCGCTAGAAATGAAAATACAAGGAACAATTATTGATTTTACGAGTAAAAGAGATGTACAAGAGTTGTCGCAAGAATTAAAATGTCCAGAACCTGTTTTGAGGTACTGTGGAGCACTTGTTGGTCCTTCGAGAACAGCAATAGAATGTTACTTTTCAATGAATCGAGATTGGTTACTCAAATTCAAAAGACAAGTTAATTGTAATTAGTTTAGAAGAGAGGTGATCCATTGGAGTCGGTAGTTAGTACATCACTCATATAGTCAAAAAATGGACGCATAGATTTAAATGTTTCATTCGCTACCAAAACAAAGTTTTTTGAAAGAACTTCCTCATCGGAGAATTTTTTTCCAAAGATGAATTGCTTATATCTAAGTAGATCAACATCAGGGTGTTCTTTGTCAAATCCCTTAGGTGACGTTTTTAGTTGATCTCCTTCTAAATTTCCAAAAGTCGTCACAAAATCTTTACTGTTAATTATTTCGCGCATTTCTGAAGCATCGTTAGCAATGTCTTCTCGGATTCGTAATAAATCTTCCTTATTGGGAGACCAAAAGCCTCCTCCAATAAATGAATTGTCTCCTGGTTGGATATTGAAATAATACCCGCCACGACGTAGTTTTGTCGCACGCTTGAAGCCTCCTGCCCAGTTCGTTTTATATGGAGATTTATCTTTGGAAAAGCGGATATCTCTATATATACGGTATAGACTTTTTTTTCCATTAAGGGTTTCAATGGAGTCATGAACATTCATCAGTTCCAATAATTTATCTGCAAACGAAATAATGTTTTCTTGTTCTTTGATAAAGCGTGGTTTGTTTTCTTGAAACCATTCACGATCATTATTTTGAGAAAGTTCAATGAGGAAATCTAGGTTACTCTTGGTAATTTGGGACATTTGTCAATCTTTTATTTTAAATATACAAACTAGCGTTTGTGAAGAACGAAGTCTACTCGACGGTTACGTTCTGCATCTTCCTTTTTTCGTTCTGGATAAACTAGTGGCATTTCATTACTATACCCTTTGTGACTCATCCGATTCTTTGGGATGCCATTCCTAATTAAAAAACGATACACTTTTCGTGCTCTTCGTCTAGATATTCGTTGACCAGGTCTGCAACAAACATGACCACGAATATGAACAAGTATCGTCGAATCAGATTTTAATTTTTCAATGAATTCTTCGAGTATATATTGATAGTTTGGATTTATATGTATTGTATTTCCTTCATATCTTAAAGTGTTAGGGTAGAGGGTTCCATTTTTATTGTTTTGACCAAATACATGGGTGCAAAGAATATTGGATAGAATGATTATCCAAATGAATTGAATCCTAAATTGGTATGTATTGTATTTGATCAATTGAAGATAATCTCTTGTAATTGTAAAAAACAAACTCCCCAATTAAAATAATTGAGGAGTTCAAAAGATAAGAATTCAAAATACTTATTTGATACTTTTTAGATCAATATTTTCATTAAATGTTCTGGTTTTTAATTTTCCAGATAAATTTACTTCACCCGTAGAAATATTTGTTTTAGTTGGTAACATGATTCCATTGTCCTCTTTGAAATCATCATAGGTTACCACAACCTCTTGTGTCTCTCCATCTTGCGTTTGTATTGAAATAGATTTCGACTTTAAAAGTGTTTCCTTATTGTAATAACTATAAGTTTCTGACTTTCCATCCATTACTTTTAATACGTAATGATTTATTCCATCAACTTTTTCAATTCCTAGCAATTCATAATTCATCCCTGTGGACTTATAATACATTTCTGGAAAAAGACCTTTGGATTTTTTTTCAGCATTGATATCATCTGCATCATATTCCTCTTTACCCGTTTGCATATTTGAAGTGTAGCCAGATGTCCCATCGAAATAAGATTTCTGCATTTGCATTCCATTAACTTCCATGAATTGAACACTTGTATCAGGAGATATCCAAATCTTGGTAGAAATTAAAGGCATTGGCATTTGAGGCATTGACAGTTCAAATACTTCTTTCATAGAAGTGATTTTTTTAATCTTCTTTCTTGCTTTTTTTGGCATCTTTGCTTTCATCTTCACCTTTTTCTTAGAGGATGGATTAGTCACTTTATTGACATATGCGGCTAAAAGCATATCTGCCGAAATCTTAGCTGGCATTATGCTAGTTTCTTTAACCTCTTTTCCAAAAGCATCTAACATTTCAATTTTACCATCTGTATCAAAAACTTTTAAATTGTCAATAACATCTTCATTTCCTACAACTACAATATTACAATTCTTTGAAGTGAAGTATTTTTGTGCAACAAGTAATAAGTCGTCTACGGTAATTGCCTCGAGATTTTTCAAGTAAGTTTGATAGTAATTTTTGGGAAGTTTATTTTTTATAATATTTAATGCAAATCTTGCTACCGTTGATGGACGTTCAAGTGAACGTGCAAAACCTCCTGCCATTGCAGAACGAATTAAGTCTAATTCATCTTTTGTAACATTTTCATCTGTTATACGCTCTAGTTCATATAAAATTTGAGTTACAGCACTATCGGTAACTTCATTCCTAAAGTTCCCTCCTGCAGCTAACCAACTCCCATTTTCAGTTATGTTTATTCTTGAGTAACACCCATAAGTGTAAGCTTTATCTTCACGTAAATTTTGCATCAATCTGGCTCCGAACATACTTCCTCCTAAAATGTTGTTTAGTACGGTTAATTTCAAGTAGTCTTCGTGAGAAGGAGTAATGTTAATAGGAAAAGAAACCTTAATTACGGATTGGACAGCACCAGGTTTTTTAACGAATAAAACGCGATTTCCCTTTGTGAATTTACCTGCTCCCCATTGTTCTTGGAATACTTTGGTACCCATCCAATTGCCAAAGTATTGATCAGCGATAACCGAAGCTTTATCTTTGGATATATCTCCAACAATGACAAGATAACTTCCGTTTGGAGTGAATTTCCGTTTATAATATTGAATTATTGCATCTCTATTGATGTTGGATAAACTTTTCTCAGTCATTACCTCGCTATAAGGGTGTGATTTAGAGAAGTTTGCTACAGAAACTGCATTTTGTGACATCGTTCCAGCATCAGATTTCGTAGCTAATAATCCAGATTTATTCTGGGATATAATGCGGTCTACTTCAGATTGAGGGAAGTTCGCGTTTTGTAAAACATCTGACATTAATGTAAGCCCCTTATCCATGTGTTTTGTTAAACACGAAAGGTACATTGAGTTCTTATCTGCACTTAATGAGGCTCCAATATAATCAATTTGATTATCCAATTGGTCTTTCGTTCGACTACTTGTACCAGACATGATTAAAGAGCCTGCAATATCAGAAAGACCTGCCATTATACCTTCTAATTCAGGGTTTGAACCCATTACAAGGTTAAAGGAAACACGAGGTAACTTGTGATTTTCACTAAGTATAACAGTAATACCATTTTTTGTTGTGAAAACTTCCGAATCATTAATGTTGATCGTTGGAGCAGGAGATGCTTCCGGACGAATAGAACGATCAATTTGTCCAAATAGAACGGTAGGAGCAAGAAGCCCTAATGCTATAATATACTTTTTCATAGTTCGCTTATTTCTCATCGACTGCTTCAGTCTTTTCTTTTGGTAAATATTGTAAAATGATACGTGCATTTTGCGTCAAGTATTGTTTTGCTACTCGTTGTATGTCTTCACGCGTTACATTCATGTAATTTGATAATTCAGTGTTAATTTTCTGTGCACCACCGTTATACACGTGGTTGTCAGCCAAGTTTTCAGCAATACCCGCAATTGTTGAATTGGAAGAAATAAAGTCGTTTTCGTATTGATTACGAATCTTTTCAAATTCTTCTTGAGAAACCAATTCATTTTGAATCTTTTCGATTTCTGCATCAAACGCAAGTTGAATAGTATCTAAGCTAATTCCTTGTTGAGCAATCGCTGCAAATATACCAACACCAGCATCTTCTAGTCCATAAGCAAAAGAGAACGCGAATTGAGCAAGTTCTTGTTTTTCAACTAAACTTTTGTTTATTCTAGCACTTGTTCCTCCCGATAAAATGTCATTCATCATTTCTAAAGCGTACATATCTTCATCCGTCTGTGATGGAAATTGATACGCCATAAATAATGCAGGCAGTTGAATATTATCATAAACTACATCTGTAATTACCTGATCTATTTTCTCGGTTGGTTTTTCTGGTCTAGGAATATCAATCTGAATACCTTCCATTTTCTTTAGTAATGTAGCTGCTGCTGCATTCCCAGGGTTTAAGAAATCTTTTCTATCGAAGCTAACTTGTGCTACACCGTATTCTTTCTTAAACTCTTCTGGACCCATTGTTTCAAAATCGCGAAGTAAATTGATCGCTTGTCCTTTTGGTATACTGGCAAAATACTTATCAATCCATTTTTTTGTCTGTTCGATGTCTAGATCTCCAGCAATTGAAAGTGTAGCATTAGCCGGTACGTAAAATGTTCTATAAAAATTTACATAGTCTGCTTCTTCAGCGGCATCTAAATGTGCCATACTTCCAATTGGAACCCAATTATATGGATGTGTTGTGAACATTCGTTTAAAAGTCTCTGTAATAAAAGAAGCATATGGTTGATTATCAACTCTCTGTCTTTTCTCCTCCTTTACAACGCTTCGTTGTGTTTCAATTCCAGTATTGTCAACATTTGCATGAAGCATTCGTTCACTCTCTAGCCACATTCCTAACTCTAATTGATTGGAAGGTAATATTTCGTAGTAAAATGTTCTATCCTGAGAAGTATTAGCATTTAACATGCCTCCATTTTTTTCTACTAACTCGCTATATTCTCCACGGTCAATGTTCTGGGATCCTTCAAACAGTAAATGCTCGAAAAAGTGTGCAAATCCTGTTCGGTTGGTTTGCTCATTTTTAGACCCTACATGATATAAAACAGATACAGCAACGATTGGGGTTGCATGTTCTTCATGTAAAATAACATGTATACCGTTATCTAAGTCATATTCCACGTACTCGATTTCTCGTTGTGACATTCCTACAAATGTCATACTCGAAAGTACTCCAGTAAGTACAAGGTTTTTCATTTTCATAATTTAAGATTATAGATCAAGACAATATACCGAAGATAATTAAGTTCAATTAGAGTACGATATATGTGCGGATCCATGCAAGGATGAATGGTAATTAAATCAAGCATGGCTCGAAATTTGATTATTTTTGACGAATATGAAAAATATTATCTTTCTCCTTTTAACTGTTTCTTTTTGCACTTCTGCTCAAGAGGTTATACCATTTGTTGATTTTAATGGTTACTTCAAGAGTTTTAAAGATGGTTTTTTTCGCCAAATTGAATTTCAACCGATCAAAAGTTTTAAAGCTGGAGATGATTTGGTTGCATATATTGATACTCGAGGAAATTTATGTGTTTTTGATGGTGAGAAGAAACAAGATATTTCCAATATCCCTTCTGAATATATGGTGTCTGATCATTTAATGACATGGAAAATTGGCCCAACCCTAAACATGTGGGATTCAGGAGAAAAAAACACCTTAACATATTTCGCGAATGAATATGCTGTAAGGGATAGTCTTATTGTTTACCAAGATGAGCGATTAAATACCGTTAAAGTATATTATGATGGCAATAATTATGATCTTTTTACCTCAACGGGAGATTTAAGGATGCCTGAGCATATTGGAGAAGATATTATTGCGTTTAGAGATAATGGTAATTTCTATAAAGTCTTTTGGAAAGGGGATATATATGAATTGGATGTTTGGCACGATCCAATAAACTTTAGTTGCGGTACAGGTATAATTGCTTTCAATGACCCAATC
>JAKVAS010000136.1 GCA_022448165.1 Crocinitomicaceae bacterium
TGATGGTTATCTAGATTGATTTTTACTCCGATCTTGTTTCTTATTAATGTATTCTTTCAATAGTTATTTTTTGAAATAATGGACTTTAAACATGACATTTAAAGTAGCTGAAGGGCTCTAGACAATCTAAACAAGAATATAGGGATTGGCATGCGGTCGAGCCAAAGTCACTGATTACTTTTGTGTTTTTAGATTTACAATTAGGGCAAACAACAAATTTATTGTCAGCTGTAGGAGGTGAAATACCTTCTGCTAACATTTTAGCTCTAGTTTTTTCTGATAACCAGTCGGTATTCCAGGCAGGAGATAAGACCGTTATTATTTCAAAATTAGTATATCCTTTTTCAATTAATTTCTCTTCAATTAAATCATTGAATAACTTCTTAGCTGGACAACCAGTATAAGTAGGTGTTATTGTTACAGATATTTTTTTTGTATTGTTATTTATTTGCACGTCTCTTATAACCCCAATCTCAACCAAATTGATTACTGGAATTTCTGGATCTGGGACTTCGCTTAAAATGTCCCAAAGGTATTCATTGTCTTTATTCCGTTTAGAGTCTACCATTTTGCGTCTGGATAGGCACGAGGCAAATATTGCATAATACTTAAAAGGTGCCCCATATGTTCAGAGTGAAAACCATCTCTACAATCACGCATACTCAAAGGGGGAACTTCTTTCCTTTTTATGTTTATTTCTTCAAAAACACTATCAATTTCAGTGTTCCACTGAGTTTCAATTTGATCACAATTGATAAAGTATTTTTTATCCAAATCGTCCCAATTAAAAAGTTCACTTACATATTTTAGTAGGTGATCAACAGCTATTTGAAGTCTATTGTTAGATTCCTCAGTACCAAGGCCCAGCCTGTAAAGCCAGTTTTTTGATTTGCTATGAGAGTACTTAATTTCTTTTAATACTTTTTCTGCAAGTCCTTTTACTTCTGAATTTTCAAATTGTAAAAGTTGGGTGTATACCTCTTTAGCATAAACGTCATAAAAATATTGTCTTACCATTGTCCAAGCAAAATCGACATTGGGCTGCTCAACTAGTTTTATGTTGTAGTATTCTCGTTCGTTTCTGTGAAAAACATAATCATCTTCTGAAAATTGATTACCTTCTATTTTAGAGATGATTTTATACATCTCTTCAGCTCTACCAAAAAGATCTAAAGAAGCGTTAGACATAGCAATGTCTTCTTCGAGATAAGGGCCTTTACTACACATTTCAGCCATTCTTTGACCTAGAATTAGTGATGTATCAGCAATTCGTACTAAGAATTTAGCTTCTTCCTTATTAATCGTTATTTTCATTTGCCTAACTTATTAAAGGTGTTTAACTCCTTTTGGTATTTCATAAAATGTAGCATGACGGTAAACTTTATCATCAGCAGGATCAAAAAACGCATCTGAATCATCTAAAGGTACCGATACAATTGCTTCGGTTGGCACTACCCATAATGCTCTCCCTTCTCCTCTTCTTGTATATAAATCTCTGGCATTGTGAATTGCCATTTTCTTATCATAAGCGTGAACATTTCCAACATGCTTAAAAGCTAATCCAGATTTTTTTTGGATAAATACTTCCCAAACTTTATCTCCTTTTTCCATTGTTCTATTTTCTTTTTATGCTACTTCCAATTCTGTTTTTGCTGCATAAGCTGCAGCCGCTTCCCTTACCCATTCATTGTCTTTGTGAGCAGCAATATGGTGATCAATTCTCTCTTGATTACAAGGGCCATTACCTTTCACTACATTCCAAAACTCATCCCAATTAAAAGGGCCAGTTTCCCAATGTTGGGTTTCTTCATTAAATTTTAATTGATCATCAGGAATTGTAAGGCCAAGATATTGAGCTTGCGGGACCGTTCTATCAATAAAACGCTGTCTCAAGTGGTCGTTTGATTCACGCTTGATTTTCCATTCCATTGATTGACCTTTGTGTACCGAGTCAGAGTCGTGAGGTCCAAACATCATTAAAGCTGGTTCCCAAAATCTATTTAAAGCATCTTGAGCCATTTCTTTTTGCTCAGCTGTTCCAAAAGCCATAGAACACATTATTTCATAGCCTTGGCGCTGGTGGAAACTTTCTTCTTTACATATTCTTACCATTGCTCTTGAGTATGGTCCATATGAGGTTCTTTGTAAAGAAACTTGGTTAACAATTGCTGCTCCATCAACTAGCCACCCAACTGCACCTATATCGGCCCAACTTACTGTTGGGTAGTTGAAAATTGAAGAGTATTTCGCTTCACCAGATTGAAGTTGAGCGATCATTTCTTGACGACTAATACCTAATGTCTCAGCAACAGAATATAGATATAATCCATGTCCAGCTTCATCTTGTATTTTAGCCAACAATACTTGTTTCGATCTTAATGATGGCGCTCTTAATAGCCAGTTTCCTTCAGGCTGCATCCCTATTATTTCAGAATGTGCGTGTTGTGAAATTTGGCGAATATTAGTTTGTCTATATTTTTCAGGCATCCAATCTCTAGGTTCAACCTTACGATCTTTTTCAATGATTTTATTGAATGCTTCTTCAAATTTATCCATAAATTTATGCTTATCTACCGTAACAAATATACGAGTTAAAAGTTTATTTTTAATGAGAATACTGAGATCTACAACTATTTTTCTAGCTAAAATCTTTTCATTACTTCATAAACTTTAATTTCTCAGATCTCCCTTTTTTAAATATTTTATTACTCACTCCTTTTCCTTTTCTTAGTGCTTTTTGTTCATCTTCTGGGAGTTGTATGATTTTCATACAGTCATCCGAGCAACAGTTTTGCATCTTTTTATTGCAATTATCACACTGAATAAATAGCAAATTACAATGCACATTTGAACAATTGACGTGTGTGTCACATGGCTCACCGCATTGATGACAATTAGCAATTACATCATCACTCACACGTTCAGCCATCCTGTCATCAAAAACAAAGTTCTTTCCAATAAATTTATTTTCTACACCTTCTTGTTTTACTTGACGCACATATTCTATAATACCTCCCTCTAGTTGATAAACATTTTTGACTCCTTTATGTTTAAAGTATGCACTTGCTTTTTCACAACGAATACCACCAGTACAATACATCACAATGTTTTTATCATCTTCATTACCTTCTATAACTTCGTCAATTATAAGAGGTAAGGAATCTCTAAAAGTATCTACGTCAGGAGTAATGGCACCTTTAAAATGACCAATCTCAGTTTCGTAGTGATTTCTCATGTCAATGAGGATGGTGTCATCTTGTGCTATTAGATCATTAAACTCTTCAGCTTTTAAATGTTTTCCTTTATTAGTGACATCAAAAGTGGCATCATTCAGCCCATCGGCTAATATTTTATCTCTAACCTTAATTTTCAATTTTAAAAATGACTTATTATATTGTTCAATGGCAACATTAAGCCGTATTCCATTTAAAAAAGTGATACTATCTATGTGCGATTTAAACTCTTCAAATTTTGGTGCAGGAACGGATAACTGTGCATTAATACCTTCATTTGCAACATATATTCTACCAAGTACTTCTAGCTCGTTCCAGGCTACAAAAAGATGGTTTCTAAAAATTTCTGGATTTTTAATTTGATGGTACTGATAGAAAGAGATAGTTAGACGATCTTGTCCAGCTTTATCAATAAGCTCTTCTCTTTCTTTAGCACTTAGTTTATTGTACAGTTGCATGCTATAAATAATTAAGTATAAAAAAATAGTTGCCTAATATTGTCTTAAGCAGTGCAAAGATAGTGAAACAAAAAAAAGGACCCAAATTGGATCCTTTTCTCTTATGTTAATTATGAATTACTTTAGTACTGTAACATGTCCGTTATGTTTATGTCTTTTATCGGATTTTGTTTCTTTAAAATCAATCGACCAGACATAAACTCCGTCTTCAACAAGCCCTCCATTTCCGTAATGACCGTTCCAGCCTACAGATGCGTCAAAGGATTCCCAGATGATTTCCCCATTTCGATTGAATACCATTAAATGAAAATCAAATGGATCATATCCTGAAAAGAATACCGGTTGCCAAATTTCATTATAATCATCTCCGTCTGGCGTAAAAATATTCGGTACGTGGAAAATTAAGATATCAACTACTTCAATTTGTTGTAAATAAGTGTCTGTACACATCCCCCCAAAATTATGAGCGGTCAATAAAATTTCATAAGTTCCAGCTTCTTGGAAAGGAAATAAGTGAGTTGGATGTTCTTCAGAAACATTCGGAGAGCCATCTCCAAAATCCCAATCGTAGGTATGGCCATTAACTGTTTTGTTTGTAAAGGCTGCCTCAGTGTCAGTTATCAAAAGCTCAAACTGATCAATTTCAAATTCTGCTTCTGGAGTAGGGAAAACTTCAATATAATCGTTGTATACTAAAGTGTCATAGCAGCCAAAATTATTGCCTACAATTAATTCAACATCATAGAGATCAGGGTTTGGACCAGAAGCAGTGTAGTAAGCAATTGGGTTTTGATCAATACTACCTCCGCCGTTAAAGAAATCCCATCTCCAAAGATCAATTGTCCCATTAGCAGAAGACGATAAATCGGTAAATATGATTGTGTCAGGACTACATACTTGGAAGGTGTTGGTACTAAAATTGGCGGTTGGTTTTTCTAAAACAGTTACCGGTTTAGTGATTGAATCAATACAGCCATCTGTTGTTGTAACGACTAGTGTTGTATTGTAAATACCAGCTGTTCCATAGTTGTGGCTAGTGGCTTGTGTAAAGGATGTTCCTCCATCTCCAAAATCCCATTTCCAATCATTAATGTTTCCATATCCAGGAATTATATCTGAATCATCTCCAAATGTAGTCGGTGGTGTGTTTTCACATATTGTAGTTGAGTTGAAGTCTGCTATTGGTAGTGCTTTGATGTCTACCATAATTGTAGTGTCATGAATACAACCATGATTTGAAATTGTCTGAAGGTTTACAGCTTTATTACCATGGGATGAAAATTCATGCTTGACGGAGGGGCCTGAGTCAAAATGAGTACCTGCAAAAGTCCAATTAAAGGTATTGATAGTGTTGACTGTAAAAGCATTTGAAATTGTAGATAATTGTTCAAATGCAGTTGAATCACCAAAACACAGGTCACCAAAGGTAAAGTCAACATAAGGTTTTGGATATACTGTAACAGGTCCACTAATAGTATCAGAACAACCAAAAGTAGTTGTAACGATTAAGTCAGTTGTGAAGACTCCTTCTGAAGAAAAACTATGATTTGGATTTTGCGTGTTGTAGTCAATAGTTGCATTAGAATTAACATCCCATTGCCAATTCGTTATAGCATCTCCGTTAATAGCCCCAGGGTTGGCAGATTGATCCGTGTAAGCATTAGGGAATGAAATACATTCGTCAGTGACAACAAAACTAGCTGTCGGTTTTGTGTGAGCGATAATAGGGAGTGTTACCGCGTCTATGCAACCAAAGTTAGAGGTGGCGGTTAACGAAATGTTATATGTGCCTGAGGTGTTATAAAGGTGAGAAGGATTAGGATTTAAGTCCAAAGGTGTAACGTCACCAAAATCCCACTCATAAGTCATTGTCCCAATTGAAATTGATGAATTGTTAACTGGGAGGACACTGTTATAGAAACATTCATCATTAACAGTAAAATCCGCTATAGGTAGTTCTCTTACATAAGCAGGTAGCGTTGTGCTTGCTGTACATCCTTGATCACTTGTTGTTGTTAAGGTAACGTTATTATTGCCTGCAGTTAAAAAAGTGTAGCTTGTTGGTGTACCTGTAGCAGTGCCCAGACCAAAATCCCAATCAATACCAGTAATTGTTCCTGCTGATATCGTGGAGTTATCTGCAAAGGTAGTGGCATTTCCAAGGCAAACAGAATCAGAGATAAAATCTGGGTTTGGTATATAGTCAACCAGTACATCATTTACAATGGAATTAGTACACCCTACGTTCGAAGATACTGTTAATTCAACAGAATAAGTTCCTCCAGCAGTAAAAGTATTTTGTATTGGCCCTTGGTTCGTATTGTCGACAGATCCATCATTAAGAATGTCCCAATCCCAATTGTTTATTGTTCCCGAGCCAACAGTAGATCCATCAGTTAAAGTGGTTGGTGTGTTTGCACAAACCGTATCTGAAATAAATGCAGCGACAGGGATTGGTGCTACATGGACAGGAACGGCAAAAGTAGCAGCAACACAGCCTGAGTCAGATGTAGCTTCTAGTATAACGCTATAGTCACCTGGAAGAGCATAGGTGTGTGTTTCGTTTTGAAGTGTTCCATGAGTTGAACCATCACCCCAATCCCAATCCCAATTGGTTATCGTATTTGGCGGAGGTATAGTTGATGCATCTGAAAAAACAAGTGGTGTTCCAAAACAAACCGTGTCTTGCCCAGCTCCTCCATTACCTATGATAAAAGTAGGGGTTGGGTTTTCTTGTATTATGATATCAAAAGAACCAGATCCACAGTTATTGTTGTAGTTAATTGTAGCTGTAGTGCCAGGAGCTCCCACAGGATTAAATGAAGGAATAGATCCTACTCCAGCTGCAGCTAAACCAATTCCTGGGTTACTATTTGTCCATGTTGCTGTTGGTGGAAAGGAGATTGGAGCGGTAGTGCTACCGTCACATATATATTGATCATTCCCTAGAGCTACGCCACTAATTACAAAGTTAAATGATAAAGGAAACATACCACAACCATCTTCCGTAAATACGGTGTTACCACTCACAATTGTAACAATAATGTTCTGATTAGTAGGTAAGCCTAAAAAGTCATAATATACCCAATCGTTATAAGTGTTTTCATTGCCCGGACATCCTGCACCATAAATTAGTGGGGTAGAACAGCCTGGAAGTGATCCTGATGGAATGTTTTGGACACCTCCACCAGGCGCAGAATTGTAAGTTACCGGCCCTGTACCTGTATCTACTGTAATCGTCATAGAGGTACTAGCAGGACTTGCGGCTCCATGCCAATGTTCAACCCATATTCGCAAGTCACCGGCGCAGCTTACACAATATTGAATTTGAACTGAATGAGCTTTGGCTAATTGTGTAGAGCCAAAAATGCATAGCAATGTTATTAATAGTCTAGATTTCATATGAGTTTATTGATATGGGTTATTGTTTAGACGAATACCTAAATTTTGGAGTTGCTTCTTATTTTGTCCTTTTTAGATTTTTGTTATAAAATTCACAAATGACTACAAGTGGAGTTATATTTTTGTGCAGAAGAGATAGGATTGTGTTGTTAATCAGTTGATTATTCGCTGTTGTACCGATTAAATAACAAATTAAGTTTTAAACGTTAAAATTCTCTTATGTCTGTTTTGATTGATTAGGGAATGCTTGATAAAAAGACTACGATTAAACCTTTCTTTAATTAAGTAGTCCTAGAATACAGAAACAATAAAATAATTTAATTATGAAGAAAGTAGGAATGTTAATGATGATTTTGATGCTTAGCTCATCAATAGTTTTTTCTCAAGATGATCAATCGTCTTTAAAAGAAAACAGAAAAGAAAAGAAAGAACAACTGACGCCTGAAGAAAAGTCGGAAAAAAGAACAGAAAGAATGCAGAAAGAACTTTCACTGACTGATGATCAGGTGTTAAAGGTGCAAGAAATCAATTTGACACATGCCACAGAAATGGATAAATTGAGATTGGAGCTATTGGAGTTAAAGAAAAAGAAAAAATCAATTAGAGAAGCAACTAAGGCGGCAATGGATGAGGTGCTTACGGATGAGCAAAAAGCTATAGTTGAAGAAAAGCACGAAGAGAATAGGAGAAAAAAAGAAGAGAGAAAAAAGAAGAGTAGGGAAGAATAGAGTAGTAAGAATCATTATTTAAAGAGT